>JAMWDD010000002.1 GCA_023818885.1 Candidatus Omnitrophota bacterium
CACATTACCGATATGTCTTGGTCTAAAATAAGTCATCCGTCAGAAATAGTGGCGATTGGCGATAAGATTGATGTTATGGTACTTAATATTGATAAAGAAGCCGGTAAGATATCGTTGGGTCTAAAACAGAGATTTCCCGATCCCTGGTTAGAGATCGAGACAAAATATCCCATCGGGACAAAAACGAAAGGCAAAATTGTAAATATCCTGCCTTACGGTGTATTTGTAGAACTTGAAAAAGGTGTGGAGGGTTTAGTGCATATTTCTGAGATATCATGGGCAAAAAGAATTACCAACCCTCAGGAAATATTTGCCATTGGCGATATGGTTGAAGTCCAGGTTTTAAATATTGATAAAGAAGCGCGCAGGATTTCCCTGAGTATAAAACAATTAGAATCTAATCCATGGCTTAATATTGAATCTAAATATCCCGTGGGTTCTAAAGTGCAAGGTAAGGTAAAGGGTTTTACCGATTACGGCGCCTTCATTGAATTGGATTCAAATATAGAAGGAATGATCCATATCTCCGATTTCTCTTGGACCAAGAGGATTAATCATCCCCAAGATGTTTTAAAGAAGGGTCAGAAAGTAGAGGTGATGGTTTTGTCTATTGATACGGCAGCCCAGCGGATATCTTTGGGCTTAAAACAACTTACGCCCAATCCTTGGCCGGAGATAGCCAAAAAATATCCTTTGGATATGGTTTTAGAAGCAGAAGTGGTGAGTATTACTGATTTTGGCGTTTTTGTGAAGTTGGAAGAAGATTTAGAAGGATTGGTTTTTATAAATGAGATTGATAAGGAACAGTTATCCAAATTAAAGCCGCAGGATAAACTAAAAGTCAAGGTCATAAAAGTGGATGTGGAACAGGCAAAGATCGGTTTATCCGCAAAGATATAAAAGATGAAGACGCTTGGTGAACAATTAAAGATAATTAAAAGAGGGACGGTAGAGATAATTTCTGAAGAGGAGTTGACAAAGAAATTAGAGCGTAGCATAAGAGAGAGAAAGCCTTTAATCGTAAAAGCAGGTTTTGATCCTACCGCCGCGGACTTACATCTTGGCCATACAGTTTTGTTAAGGAAATTGAAACAATTCCAGGACCTAGGCCATAAAGTAATTTTTCTTATCGGTGATTTTACTGCGAGAATAGGCGATCCGAGCGGTAGGTCAGAAACAAGAAAACAAATGACCAAAGAAGAAGTTCTAAAGAATGCCCTGACCTATAAAAAACAGATAGGGAAAATTCTTAATTTAAGGGGTCTTAAAATTATATTCAATAGCAAATGGTTTGATAAAATGTCTGGTCTTAAATTTGGAGAATTGTTTACCCATTATACTGCTACTAGGTTATTAGAGCGTGATGACTTTGCTAAAAGGATTGCAGAGAAAAAACCTATATATATGTCAGAATTTATGTATCCACTTTTACAGGGTTACGATTCAGTAATGTTAAATGCAGACATAGAACTAGGAGGGACAGACCAGATTTTTAATCTTCTGGTGGGAAGGGACCTGCAGAGGGATTTTGGTCAGGAACCGCAGGTAGTTATCACGATGCCACTATTGGAAGGGACGGATGGAGTTCAGAAGATGAGCAAATCTTTTGGAAACTATATCGGTATTAATGAACCGGCCGATGAAATGTTTGGCAAACTTATGTCCATCTCGGATGAATTGATGCTTAAGTATTTTGAACTGCTTACGGATGAAGAAATGAGCGAGATTAAAGCCCTGCATCCCAAGGAGGCAAAGATAAGATTGGCCAAGATTATTGTTGCGCAATATCATGGTCTGTTGCAGGCAGAAAAAGCACAGAGAGAATTTGAGCGCATTTTTACCAAAAGGGAATTACCCAGCGATATCGCAATCTTTACTTTGAAAGAAAAAAAATCAATTTTGGAGATTATGCTTCAGGCGGGTCTTTCCAAAACGGGAAATGAGGCCAGGAGATTGATAAAGCAAGGAGCAGTTACTTTTGATAATAAAAAAATAGATAATGAAAAAACACTTATCGATAAAAATGGAGTTTTAAAAATCGGTACGCGGCGTTTTTTAAAAATTGAATATAAATGATATTTAAAAAAAACAGAGGGTTAGACCGCTTTACCAAAGATATATTATTTGTTTTTTCAGGTGCGACATTTGCTAATCTTTGTAATTTATTATATCAGTTATTCATCGTGCGTAAATTCTCTCCTTCCGAATTCGCGATATTTAATACTTTGATTTCTATAATTACGTTATTTTCTACTCCTGCCGCAACGCTTACACAGGCAGTTACCAGATTCGTTGCCAAATTTAATGCCCATCGCCAGCCAGAAAAAATTTGCCTTTTAATTGCCAAATTTTCAAAATTAACTTTTATATTCGGGATTAGCTTATTTTTAATCTTTTGTATTTTTAATTCGGCTTTTATGCGCCTGTTAAAAATTTCCGATAGCGTTTCTATATTTATTATGTCGGGGATAATTCTTTTGTTATGGATTATCCCGGTTTACTCAGGGTCTATGCAAGGTTTAGAAAGATTTGGTTGGTTTACCGCATTATCAATATCTAATGGAATCTTAAAATTATCCTTTGTAATTATTTTTGTGTTAGTTGGCTGGGGAGTGGCAGGGGCGTTAGGTGCGTTTCTGGTAAGTTCGTTGAGTGCAATTTTGATCGGTTTTTTTTCGCTTAAAGATTACATCTTTAAAAAAATCAGAGGTAGATTCATTGAGTTTGGAGAAACCATCCACTATATCCTGCCGGTAGCGAGCACGTGGTTTTGTTTTAATACCTTAGTAAACCTTGATATGGTCTTGGTTAAGTATTATTTTAGTCCGGTTGATGCGGGTTATTATTCTATCGCCCAGATGGTAGGAAAGATTTTTTTATTTTTACCCGGTCCAATTAGTATTGTAATGTTTCCTAAAACTGCGGGTCTAAATGCTAAACAGCAAGACACCGGCCTAATTTTAAGAAAATCGGTTCTTTTAGGATGTATTCTGTGTATAGCGGCGATAGCAATATACAATTTATTCCCTGCATTTTGCCTGCGTCTGCTCACCACAAAGACCATTAATGTAAGTATTACTTTGGGTCGGCTCTTCAGTATATCGATGAGTTTATATGCGCTAATTTTTATTTTGTTTTCTTACCATTTATCGATTGGCGATTTTAGATTCTTAAAATCATTGATTTTATTTACCTTAGCCCAGTTTATGGCCATCGCCCTATTTCATCGCAATCTTTTTATCGTGCAAATCGTTATATGTATAAATGCCTTATTTTTATTTTTAATTAATTTAAAACTTAGTTTTCAGGAGGCAATTGCTTAATTATGAATATTAACTCAAAGGTCTCAGTAATTATCCCCGCCTATAATGAGGCAGACCATATTGAATACAGTATAGAAGAGACCATGAAGACATTTAAAGATTTAGGTTTTGATTTTGAAATCATTGTTGTAGACGATGGTTCTACCGATGGCACTTTGGATAAAATCTGCGAAATTGCAAAAAAATACAATAATCTAATTGTAAAACAGAATAGATTAAATCATGGCAAAGGTCGGGCACTTAAGTTTGGTTTTCGTTTTGCCAGCGGTGGTTACATTGTATTTCTTGATGCCGATATGGATTTACATCCTGCGCAAATCTCTACTTTCTTTGACATTATGGAATTAGATAAGGCAGATGTAGTCATTGGCTCAAAAAGACATCCTAACTCAGTACTAAATTATCCTTTGCAAAGAAAAATAATCTCCAGTGTATATTTTTTCTTGGTGAAATGGCTATTTGGACTACCAATAAAGGATACCCAGACCGGCCTAAAACTTTTTAAATACGAAGTATTAGAAAAGATTTTTCCTAAGATTTTAGTTAAGAAATTCGCTTTTGATTTAGAAATTTTAGCAAATGCCCACCGTCTTGGTTACAAAATTGCTGAGGCCCCCGTTGTATTAAACTCGCAAAGACCAATGGGCCGTATCGGATTAAGGGCGATTTATACTACCTGGATAGATACCTTAGCAATTTGGTACAGGATGTATATCTTAAAATATTATGACTGTATCCATAATAATAACCTGTAAAAATTTTAATAAAAATTTAGAAGAGTGTATTTCTAAATGCAAGGAATTAAACTATCCCGATTTTGAAATTATTGTCCTTCCTGATAAAAATTTCTACTTTAACAGTTCGAATTTAAAAATTGTGCCTACGGGTAGTGTTTTACCGGCAAAAAAAAGAGATTTAGCGCTCAAATATGTAAAGGGTGATATCCTTGCTTTTTTAGACGACGATGCCTATCCGGATAGGGATTGGTTGCTTAATGCAGTAAGACATTTTCAGCAACCGGATATCGCTGCGGTCTGTGGTCCGGCAATAACGCCGGTGGATGACCATATTTTACAGAAGGCAGGTGGTAGCGTCTATGCATCTTGGTTAAGTAGCGGCCAAAACACCAATCGCTATACTCCTAAATCTTTAACTTATGTTGACGATTTTCCATCCTGCAATTTTATTATACGCCGGGATATCTTTGAAAGAATAGGCGGGTTTGATACTTCTTTTTGGCCGGGAGAAGACACTATCCTTTGTTTAAAGATTAAACAAATAAAGAAAAAGATTTTATATGACCCAAAAGTGTTGGCATTTCATCATCGTCGGCCTTTATTTAAAGAACATCTTAAACAAGTATCTAATTATGCTTTGCATCGCGGTTATTTTGTAAAGCGTTTTCCTGAGAATTCTCGCCGTTTTACTTATTTTATCCCCAGTATTTTTGTCTTCGGCTTAATTTTGGGAGCGATTTTGAGTTTATTTAATCCCTTTATTAGAAATCTATATATGGAAATACTTTTATTTTATTTACTCTGTGTTTTTTTATTCAGTATAAATAAAGATTTAAGAATTATTCCCTTGGTTTTTATGGGAATAATCTTAACCCATTTTGCTTATGGAATAAATTTTTTCAGAGGGCTTTTATCTCCCCGATTAAAAGAAGAAGATGAAGATTATAATTAGTTATCCGCCGATAGAAAGCACAAAAGGAACGCCGCTTTTATCACAAAATCGGCAGTTTCAGTATTTTAAAGAGCCGACCTATATTTATCCGATTGTACCGGCAACCGCCGCAACTTTGCTTAAAAAAGCAGGATATCAAGTTATCTGGAATGATTGCATTGCCCAGGGGTGGAGTTATCAGGAATTTATAAATTTTATCAAAGAAGAAAAACCAGATTTAATTGCCTTTGAAACCAAAACTCCGGTAGTAAAACAACACTGGAGGGTTATTGATGATTTGAAAAAACTGACGACTGATAAATGGAGGCCACTTACTGTTTTATTCGGCGACCATGTTTCTGCTTTGCCTGAAGAATCATTCCAAAATAGTAAGGTAGATTTTGTATTAACGGGAGGAGATTATGATTTTCTCCTCTTAAATCTATGCCATGCGCTTTCTAAACACAAATTATCCTTTAATGATACAGAGCCCGGCATTTACTATCGTGAAAATGGCCAGGTAAAAAATACAGGTCAATTTAAGTTAAATCATGATTTAAATTCTCTGCCTTTTATTGAGCGCGAATTAACGCACTGGCAACTCTATGCCTATAAAAATGGTAATTATAAATTAACTCCCGGAACTTATATTATGAGTGGAAGAGATTGCTGGTGGCATAGATGTACCTTTTGTTCTTGGCCCTTGCTTTATCCTGAATTTAGAGTAAGAAAGGTAGACAATGTTTTAGATGAAATAGGGATTCTTATTGAGAAATATCATATCAGAGAAATTATGGATGATACCGGGACTTTTCCGGTAGGGGATTGGTTAAGGGATTTTTGTTCGGGAGTGATTAAGCGCGAATACAATAAAAAAATTTATTTAGATTGCAATATGCGTTTCGGCGCTTTGAATCAAGAAGAATACAAGTTAATGAAAAAGGCGAATTTCCGACTCATCCTTTTTGGCCTGGAATCGGCCAATCAAAAGACATTGAATAGGATAAACAAAAATCTAAAAGTTGAAGAGATTATTGAATCTTGTAAGGCCGCCAGGTGCGCGGGTCTTTTTCCCCATATTACCATTATGTTTGGTTACCCCTGGGAAAGTTACGAAGAGGCATTGAATACGTGGAAATTAGGTAAGTGGCTACTTCAGAAAGGGTATGCCCATACTATGCAGGCGACTGTGGTTATTCCTTATCCGGGAAGCCCATTATTTGAAGAATGCGCAAGCAAGAAATTATTAAAAACTCTTAACTGGGAAGATTACGATATGAAGCATTTAGTGATGCGAACGGAAGTTCCCGAAGAAAAAATTATGTCTCTGGTACAAAGTATGTATAAAGTTTCTTTCAGTCCAGAATTTGTTATACGTAAACTCTTATCTCTGCGCGATAAGGAGGATTTAAAATATTCAATACGTGCCGCAAAAAAAGTGATGGGACATATATTTGATTTTAGCAAATGAGAGAAAAAATTATTTATACCCTTGATAATTCAAACCGCTTAATAATTAAGCGAAAAGGAAAAACAATTATCCCTGACGGCAGATTTGGGATGGAGGAAAATCGGCTTTTTTTCTGGCTAAATGAACCACCTGCCCTTAGAAGACAATATCGTCTCCCCAGAAGGATAAATCTTGATGGTAGATGGCGACTTAATGACGAGCGCGAGCTGGAGATTGTTTCAGATAAATATGCGGATGGTCGGCTTATCCTTAAAATAAATATTATCAGCGCAAGTCACGATGCATTGATATTTGGGGTAAATCAGATTGATAACCAAGGTCAAAGCCACTTACGTATTTTAAAACTCTCTGGTAGTTGGAGGTCTGATGCATATAATCGGATTAATTTTATTGTTGAAAAAAAGGTCTTATCCGACACGCTTATTTTTAAAAGTGAATGGCAGATAAATAAGAACCAGCAGATTGTCTATCTTTATGAGACAGCCGACCTTAAAACTAAAGCCAAAATAAAAAATTCTTTGATCTTTGAAGGGTTCTGGCAGATAAATTCTAATAACCGCCTTACCTATATCTTTGAGCAGAGTAGAAAATCAAGGTTTGATTTTCGGGTTCAGTTGGAGACGCCAAATATCTATCCTCAAAAAGGAGTAATCAAATATCGTGTTGGCATAGGTGCCAGAAAAGAAAGAATAAAAAAAGTTATCTATCTTTATGGCGAATGGAAATTCAGTCGAAAACTGGGTTTGATTTTTCAGATGGATTATGGCAAGGGGAAGATAATGAATATTAATTTCAGCGCTGTCGTGCATTTTAAAAAAGAAAATGAAATTGTCTTTTCTTTAATAAATAAAATAAACGAACCTTTAGGTATAAATGTTATCTTTACGCATAGATTTTTGAAAATGTTAGATGCCGAAACTTTTTTAAGAATTAAGAGAACGCAGAGAGAATCTGGTCTTGAGGCAGGACTAAGAATTCCATTTTAGATAAAAGGGAGTATATATGATGAAGGGGATAATTTTAGCCGGCGGAAAAGCCACAAGATTGTATCCTATTACCAAGGGAGTTTGCAAGCAACTATTGCCCATTTATGATAAGCCGATGATTTATTATCCCCTTTCTGTACTGATGCTTGCGGGAATCAGAGATATTCTTATTATTTCTACGCCGCACGATATACCTCGTTTTAAAGAATTATTGGGTAGCGGTAGACAGTTAGGAATGAACTTTTCTTACGCAGTTCAGCAGGAACCCCGCGGAATCGCCGAGGCAATTCTAATTGGGGAAGAATTTATTGCGAATGATAATGTCTCGCTTATTTTAGGCGACAATATATTTTATGGCCATAATTTAACTGAACTCTTAAAAGAGGCAGCAAATTTAAAGAAGGGAGCGCTTATTTTTGGTTATTATGTAAATGAACCGCAAAGTTATGGCGTTATTGAATTTGACAAAAATAATAAAGTAATTTCTATTAAAGAAAAACCTAAAAAACCAAAATCTAACTGGGTAGTTTGCGGCCTTTATTTTTATGATAAAGACGCAGTTAAGTTAGCCAAGAGATTAAGGCCTTCTAAGAGAGGAGAGTTGGAAATTACGGATTTAAATAATGAATATTTGAAGAGAAGTGCACTTAAGGTAAAGTTACTTGGCCGCGGCTATGCCTGGCTTGATACTGGAACTTATGATTCTTTGATTGAGGCCTCAATGTTTATCAAGACCATCGAAGAGAGGCAAGGTTTAAAGATTGGTTGCATAGAAGAAATCGCCTACCGGCTAGGTTATATTAGCAGGAAAGAATTGGAGGTTTTATCTAAGGGTATGGATACAAGTTATGGCCATTATCTTAGAAGAATATTAGAAGATGAAAAGTGATATTCTCATTTTGGGCAAAGGTTTTATCGGTTCAAGAATCCAGGAGTTATTCGATTGCGCTATTTCTGATGCAAAGATTTATTCCTTTAAAGATGTAGAGAAAGAAATCAAAAAGTTTAATCCTAAAATAATAATAAATTGTATCGGCCATATCGGGAAGAACGTAGATGAATGCGAATTAGACAAAGATAAAACCTTAATGGCCAATACCTTTGTTCCGATTATTTTAGGCGAAGTTTGCCTGCGAAATAAAATCCGCCTTATCCATATCTCAAGCGGTTGTATATATCATTTTGATTACAATAAAGATTTACCCCTTGATGAGAATACCCTGCCGGATTTTTTTGCGCTTTTTTATAGTCGTTCAAAGATTTACGCCGAGAGGGCATTAGAAATTCTATCTAAATCCTATCCTGTTCTAATTGTAAGGATAAGGGTACCTTTGGATAATCGGCCCAATCCAAGAAATATTCTTAACAAATTGATTAATTATAAGGATAGTATTGTAGATGTTCCGAACTCTGTTACTTATATCCCTGATTTTACAAAAGCGCTAAGGCACCTCATTGATATTAATGCGGTTGGTATCTATAATATCGTAAATAAAGGTGTTTTAAGATATCCTGAACTCTTAGATGTTTATAAAAAATATGTCCCGGATTTTGAATATAAGATTATAGATTATAAAAAATTGAATTTGATAAGGACCAATCTGATTTTATCGGTTAAGAAATTGGAAAGCACGGGATTTAAAATGAGAGATATTCATCAGGTATTGGAAGAATGCGTCAAAAGCTACCTAAAATACTCGTAACCGGTGGCGCGGGTTTTATGGGTAGCGCCTTTGTAAGACGACTTTGCGGAGAGGGATCCCGGCCGAGCCATTTTTCTGCTTATTCCAGAGACCTGTCTCCAATAGTCGTTGATAAACTCACTTATGCCGGCGATTTGGCGCGCCTGGGAGAGATAAAAGGAAAGTATAAATTTTATAGGGCAGATATCGCCGATGAAAACAGAATAGAATCAATTTTCCGAAAAGAAAAGCCACAGATTATTGTTAACTTTGCTGCCGAATCACATGTGGACAGAAGCATAAAAGACCCTGTCTCGTTTATAAAAACCAATATTATCGGCACACAGGTTTTATTGGATATTTCCAGAAAATACGGCGTAAGTAAATTTATCCATATCTCAACTGATGAAGTATATGGGGATATAAGAAAGGGAAAATTTAATGAAGATTCTCCTTTAAGGCCCAGCAGTCCCTATGCCGCTTCCAAAGCAGCGGCAGACTTGTTGATTAAATCATATATTAGGACTTTTAATTTTCCGGCAATTATCATCCGGCCTTGTAATAATTACGGCCCTTGGCAATATCCGGAAAAACTCATCCCTTTAAGTATTTTAAAAATATTAAGAGGCGAGAAGGTTCCTGTCTATGCACGCGGCAAAAATATAAGGGAGTGGCTTTATGTGGAAGATTGTGCGCAGGGTATCTTAAAAATTATGGAGAAGGGTAGGATAGGTGAGATTTATAATCTGGGTAGTGGTCAAGAAAGGGAAAATCTTGAGGTGATAAAATCAATTTTTGATGTTCTGCATGCATCTAAAGATGCAATCCGGTTTATGAAGGACAGACCCGGACATGATATACGATATAGATTAGATTCGCGTAAAGTGTTTAAAGAAATCGACTGGAAGCCAGAAATAAAATTTGAAATTGGTATTAGATTAACTGTTGAATGGTGCCTTCAGCACAAAAACTGGCTTTTAGAAAAGTGGAAAGATATTGCCCCTTTATACAAAAATGAATAACTTACCGCTTGTTTCTGTAATTGTGACGACAAAAAATGAAGCCAAAAATATCGGAAATTGTTTAGATTCTATAAAGAAACAGGATTATCCCCAAGATAAAATAGAAATAATCGTTGTGGACAATAATTCCGAAGACCAGACAAAAGAGATTGCGAAAAAATATACAGATAAGGTATATAATTTTGGCCCAGAACGCTCTGCGCAGAGAAATTTCGGTGTCAGGCAGGCAAAAGGTGACTACATTCTTTATTTAGATGCAGATATGATTTTATCTGAACAGGTGATTAGGGAATGTATAATAAAATGCAAAGAAAATAATTTTGTTGCTTTATATATACCGGAAAGAATAATTGGGGAAGGTTTCTGGAACAAAGTGAGGGATTTTGAACGTAGTTTTTATAATGCTACGGTGATTGATTGTGTGCGTTTTGTAAAAAAAGATAAATTCTTAGAAATCGGTGGATTTGATGAGAACTTAACGGGCCCGGAGGATTGGGATTTTGACCGAAGGATTAAACAAGTAGGCAGAACAGATATAATAAAAGCCCCTCTTTATCATAATGAAGAAAGCTTTAACCTTAAGAGATATCTTGCCAAAAAAGCTTATTATGTGAAAGATTTTGATAAATACATTCAAAAATGGGGGAGGGCAGATCCTCTTATAAGAAAGCAGTTTGGTTTTTATTATAGATATTTTGGAGTATTCTTTGAAAAGGGAAAAGGAAAACAACTTTTTATGCATCCTCTCTTTACATTGGGAGTTTATTTTTTAAGATTATTAGTGGGGATAAGATATACAATTAGCAAATGGTATAAATGAGCCAGACAAAAAAAAGATTAATTGCTTTTATGAATGCGTATACCCAAGGAATAAGCGGGGGAGATATACATTTCATTGAATTAGCCCTACATATGAATGATTACGATAAGACCATCATAACTTCGCTTTTAGGTAGTGAATTATGCAAAATGAAGGGCCTGAAGGCAAATTTTATCGTGACGACAAAAGAAAAGACTTTTAAAAATATTATTTTTACATATCTCTTGCGTACAGTTAAGGCGCTTTTGGTAAAACTTGATAAAGAATACAGGAATAAAATTTTATATGCAACCTCGGATTTCTTACCAGATGTGCTTCCTGCCTTTTGGCAGAAACTTAAAGATAAACAGGCCCATTGGGTTCAGCGGATATATCATTTAATACCCACAAAA
The DNA here is from genome assembly GCA_023818885.1 of Candidatus Omnitrophota bacterium. Classification (GTDB taxonomy): domain Bacteria; phylum Omnitrophota; class Gorgyraeia; order Gygaellales; family JAMWDD01; genus JAMWDD01. The sequence continues at coordinate 11,365 of JAMWDD010000002.1, forward strand.
AGACCTATTCCTAATTTAGCGCAAAGATTAAGTTTTTTTTTAATCAAGCGTTATGCAGATTTGGTTATCGTAGATAACTGTTTATTAAAAGACGAACTTATTCGCAGGGGTTTTAAAGAAAAATCAGTTAGAGTTAATTATTTGGGTATAGATATTGCTTCTTTTAATAAGATAAATTCTCTGTATTTTCAATATGAAGCAGTTTTCTTGGGCAGACTACATCCTTCTAAGGGTATTTTTGATTTAGTTAAAATTTGGCAGGTTGTCACTAAAGATATCCCGGCTGCAAAATTAGCAGTAATCGGTAGTGGTGATAAAAAGTTTACAGAAAAATTTACTAAAGAAATAGAAAAGGCAAGATTAAAGAAGAATATTATTTTATTTGGCCACCAAACTGGTCAAGAAAAGATTAAAATTATGAAATCAGCGAAAGTTTTTGTTTTTCCTAGTCACGAAGAAGGCTTTGGCATCGCTATCTGTGAGGCAATGGCCTGTGGCCTGCCTATAATTGCTTGGGATTTAGCAGTATATAAAGAAATCTATCAAGACAATATAATTTATGTTAAGGAAAACGAAATTAATAGTTTCGCGCAGGAAATATTGAGCTTGGTTAAAGATGAATATAGGCTTAAAAACATATCCAATAGTATAAAAGAGTTTGTTGTTCGGTTTGATTATTCTCAGACCATACAAAAAGAGATTGAATTATTAAATTAACAATGAATCCAAGAGATAAATTTTATTCGCAGAAATTTTTTCAAAACGCGGACTTAAGCGATAATAATCGTTTTAAAAAATATTATTGATATTTAAGGAATTCAATTTTAAGTTCAAGCGCTTATTAGATATCGGCTGCGGAGAAGGTTTGTTTTCTTTTCTGTTGCGTGATTTATGCGCAGAGGTATATGGCGTTGATATCAGTCAAAATGCAGTAGAAATAGCCAATAGACAAGGGTATAAAGGCAATCAGGGTGGACATTGAAAAGAATAATTTGCCCTTTGAGGACAATTTTTGATGCCATATATTGTGGCGAAGTCTTAGAGCATATTTATGATACCGACTACTTATTAATAGAAATATACCGGTTTTGGCTCCTGGGGGTATCTGTATATTTACTACACCTAATTTAGGATGGTGGCTTAACAGAATTATTTTGATTTTTGGGTTTCAGCCTTATCTTACTGAAGTTAGTTTAAAGCATAATGTGGGAAAATTTAAGGCGGATAACAATTTGGTTTATGGTCATATTCGTAATTTTACAAATAGGTCTTTAAGAGAATTATTAAAAATCAATAATTTTATAATCATACGAATGCACACCACAGACGTATCCAATGTTTTTCCTTTTCCGATTAATTTATTTGAGAAATGTTTATCATTTATTCCAACTTTGAGTCATAGCAATATTTTTATAACCCAGGCAAAAAAGGTAGATAATACATGACTTCAGTTTGTTTTTGCGGGATAGATGGTTCAGGAAAGAGTTTGCAGGCAAATATACTTAATACTTTTCTCAATAAAATGGGCAAAAATACAACTTTGGTTCATCTTTTTTCAGAAAAAAGTACAGTTATATCAAAATCGCATGATAAATTTATCGTAAAGAAATTTATCGGGTTTATTAGAAGAATACCTAATTCTTTTTTAATCTCGCCCATTAAGATTTTTTTAAGAACGACGAATGCTATTATAGATAGCTGGGTCACTTATTTTTCTAATCTTAAGAAATATAAAGATAGAGTAATTATTTATGATAGATATTTCTATGATATATTAGTTATATTGGCTTCAGAATACCCTCGGTTTGCAAATGTAATTATAAGTTTTTGTAGATTTGTCCCCCGACCGAACAGAGTAATAATTTTAGACATAATGCCGGAAAAAGCCCTGAGTAGAAAAGAGGGTCATACTTTAGAAAGAGCAAGATTACTCTGCAAATTATACTACTTGCTTAGTCGTAAGATTGATTCTTATATTATTGATGGCAATCAAAGTAAAGAATATGTCGCAGAAAGAATACAAGATTCGCTTGGAAGATTGTTCTATGACGCAAAGCCAGCATATTGAATATAACTATAATATCCACGGCATTTTAAAGGTTAATTCCAACTTTAAAGGTATTTTGCCAGATTGTTTTCTTACCAATAAAGAGTTAGAAAATCCAGATATAATTTTGAGATTAGTAAAAAAAGTAGAAGTATCTTCTGATAGAAGAATTATTCAAATCGCCCCTGGACTTTTTTATGATGAAGGCAATGATTTAGTGGTCTCTTTATTTAATTTAGGTGGGTTCAATATGGGTTGGACTTTAAAAGGCCTACTTAAAGAGCGGACAGAAGTTTTTGTTAGTTCTGCTTATAGAAGATTTGTACAGATGCCGGTTTCTACGGTACATCCTTTAAATGACTATATTAAGTTTATTCTACAGATAAGGCTAATTTTAAAAGGTTATTCCTTTCTGCTGGGGGGAAGTTTCCGGCCTAAAAATTCAGATTATGCAGCAGTTATTTCTTCTTCCGGCGGGATGGGAAAGACCACCACCATATTGAATCTGATTAAGAAAACAGGTGCTGAATTTTTATCAGATGATACAAGTATTATATCGAAAGATAAAGTTTATTCTTATCCATCTCCCTTAAGAAAAAGAGTTTTTGGCTCTTTAATTTTAGGCTATTGTCGCAATATTCCAGTTGAGAAAATTTTGTTACCGAATGTAATCAGAAAGGATAGTTTAAATGCAAGATTTATTTTCTTCTTAGAGAGGTCAAGAAAGAATGAGATACTTTTAATAGATTCAATTTCTGCATTAAACAAAATTATTTCAATTAACAGAAAAATCATTCCTTATTCAACTGAACGTTCTATATTGGGTTATTTTTATAAAGAAAACCAGTACAATATCAATAATCTCATAAAGAAAGAAGAGGACATCTTAAAAAGTTTTTTAGGAAATTTAAAATGCTATTTAATCCGGGCAGCGCATCTGTATAGTTATATAGACCTGATAACAGAAGTTATCAAATAAATAGTCATGGAAACCTTAAATGAAACCTTATTTTTATACCAAATAAGCGAATTTCTCTATAAAAAGACACGTCTGAAAAGAATAATCCCTTCGCAGATTGATTTGCAGGTTTTTTTTGCGATATCAATGAAGAATAATATGCTCTATTATCATTGTGAAAAGCTTTTAAGAGTTTATCGCCAATATTTAAATGAAAACTCTATCATAGAAATAGATAATATTATAAATAAATTAGAAAGGCAAATAGGTAAAATTAAAACTACGATAATATTTCTTAAAAATTGCTTAAAGGATTTTCTTCTGATTAAGACCTACCGGGGATATCCGCGTATACCTAATGATATAGATATTTTAGCAACTGATTTTAGAAATGCACTAAACGTCTTTAAAAAAGAAGGGTTTGAGGCTAAAGATGTGTCTTTTAGATATGAATCAGCACAGCTTTTTAGGGAGAATTACTACAAGGTGCATCTTCACGGTAAAATACATTGGGCTAATTCTGAATTTTTTGATAGAGATTTTATTATGGCACAGCCCCGAGACATCGAATTTTTAGGGATAAAGGCAAAGGTGCCTTCTTTTGATGCGGATTTTCTGATGCATGTGGCACATATCAATTTTGAGTCTTTGCATATTACTCTTTCAGATTTATTTTATCTATATTCTATATCCAAAGAAATTAATTGGGAAAAGCAGTTATTTCAAGTAAAAAAATATAATTGGAAAAGAGCGTTCATTAATACCCTGAAGATTATGGATGGCCTATATCATCGACTATATTCAGATGTTTGCCCCTTTACTTATTTTGATTTTGGGCATAAAGCCTTGAAGTCAGATTTTGATTTAATAATGCCCAAGACCCTGCCGCGATTATATTTGCTGAATAATTTATTTGAAAAGAGGCTTTTTTTGTATGCTTTATTGAAACTGCCGAAATCGCTAAAGATATTATCCAGAGGGGATGCATATACTGATTTCTATAGACCTGCGGAAGATATTGCAAGAGCTAAGCTAACATGAATTATAGCAGGAATATACATTTTAAAGATTTACCATTGGTAAGCGTAGTTATTCCAACACATAACAGAAAAGAAAAACTTATAAGATTAATTGATTCTATTATTGCTTCGGATTACCCTATGGAAAAAATAGAAATTGTAGTTATAGATGATGCTTCCACCGATGGGACATATGAAGCGGTAAAAAGGGGTTATTCGAATATTAAGATTATGAGGAATAAGATAAATTATAAAGTTTCTACAAGCAGGAATATAGGCATTCTTAATTCAAATGGTGAATATATTTTTTTTATTGATGATGATACAATTATTGAGAAAGATACAATATGGGAGCTGGTAGAATTTATGCAGAATAATGGAAAGGCAATAATCGTTGGTCCGGCAATTTATAATTTTTATCAACCACTAATTTTTTGGACTATTGGTGTGAAGATAAATTTTTGGACATGTTGGGGTAAATTTATTGCGCAAAATGAACGTGATATCGGCCAATATAATCAGCCTTTTGAATGCGATGGGCTTCCTACAGCATTTATGATACATCGGGACGTGATTAAGTTTGTTGGCTTTTTTAATTCAGCAATATTCCCGACAGCATTTGAAGAACTCGATTTTTGCATCAGGGCAAAATATACTGGTTTGAAAGTGATAGTTTTGCCAACGGTAAGAATTTTTCATGAACCCAGAAGAGCGGCATATCTTGATAATGCAGAAAATATTTATTTAGGAGCAAGGAATAGAATTATAGCGCATAAATTGTGGAGCAGAAATTATCTCCAGTATATTATTTCAAAGGGTTTCGCAATTTTCTTTAACTTACTTTTTCTTATAATGAAAAATACCCTTTATACAAAAAACCGTTGGGAATGCACAAAAGCAATATTAAAGGGAACAAAAGATGGCTTAAGAATTTCAAGCACTATTGATAGCTATGCTGAGATGCTTAAAAAAGGCAAGGATATAAGATACAATTTCCAAGTATAACAATGAAAAATAGATTAATTGTCTTACTAATATTTTTTGTCTTAACAGCAATTTTCACTTTTCCTTTATTGTTAAAATTTAATACCCACATACCGGCGTTTTATTCCACAGATGAGCCTTTTGGCAGTCTCTGGAATTATTGGCGGATAGTTTATTCTTGGTGTAATAAAATGTCTTTAAGCTATACTGATTCAGTTGCTTATCCATTCGGCTTAAATGTTTTTAGGTCTAAATATATTCCTTATATTTATGTTTTTTATTATTCTTTTTTAAGCATTATTACCTCGCCAGTGGTTGCCTATAATATACAAATGATTCTAAATATTCTTTTAAGCGGAATTTTTATGTATTTGTTGGTATCTTATCTACTACTAGACAATCCTCTGCTTGCTTTATTTTCAGGAATGATTTTTGCTTTTTGCCCTTATCAATTTGCAAGGATTTGGCAACACCCAGGCCTTACTTATAATCAGTGGTTCCCTTTGGTATTGTTTAGTGTTCTGCTCTTAAAAGAAAAAACAGAAAAATCTAAGATAATTTTCTTTATGTTTAGTTTGCTTTTTTTGTATTCTTTTGACCTGCACATTTCCTTTTTTGGTTCCTTCGTGCTTATTCTGTTTTTAATTTATTCATCCATATATGACTGGAGAAAAAAGGCCTTAAAAGAAAATATAAGATTTTACAAAACAGTAGTCATTTCTTGGTCTATTGTTTTGCTATTATTATTTTTTCAGCACTGTCCTCTTATAAAGAATAGTTTTTTATTTTCTTCTACAACCGCTCCTTCTGCATTTAATCCTTACCATCGTCCGTTTGAGGATTTATTTCAACAATCTGCGCGGCCCTTGAGCTATTTTCTTCCCGCAGCGGTGCACCCTATATTTGGCAAATTTACCGAACAGTTTATCGGCTCTCAATTATACGGAATAAGTTTAACGGAGCACGCGCTTTATCTAGGTTGGATCCCCTTAATTTTGGCATTTGTAGCTTTTAGGAGATGGAGGAGGGCAAGAAAATTAAAAATTAATGAAAAAGAGAATTTCTACATCGGTTTTTTTATATTTTTGGCAGCTGTTGCATGGCTATTTTCTCAACCGCCATGGTGGAAAATAGGTCCTCTTAAAATATTGATGCCGTCATTTTTTATGTATAAGATATTACCTATGGTGAGGGCCTATTGCCGGTTTGGTATCGTGGTAATGCTGGCGATTGCGGTTTTAGCCGGATATGGATTAAAATTTATTTTAGAAAAACATAAATCTAGGATAAAAAGAATTGTAATACCTTGCCTATTTTCAAGTTTAGTTTTATTTGAATTCTGGAATTGGCCGCCCTTTAAAGTAATAGATGTTTCGAGGGTTCCGCAAGTTTATTATTGGCTTAAAGAAAAGCCAGGTGATTTTGCAATCGCTGAATATCCTTTAGATGCTGATTCGCCAAATGAGATGTATAAGTTTTATCAAACCAAACATGAAAAGAAAATAATTAATGGTTCAATCCCTGGGACTCCTGCAAATAACCTGGCAAAAACAATTACTAAATTGTCAGAGCTTTATACAACTAAAATCTTAAAATGGATGGGGGTAAAATATGTTTTAGTGCATCATGATGGATATTTACAAACTGAATTAACTGAGGATAGAGAAGAGTTAAAGAAGATTTCGATAAATAAAGGTCTTAAATTTGTGATAAGCTTTACAGCAGAAGAATGCCCTCAAAAGGATATAATGTGTACTAAAAAATCTGGACCGATTGATGTATACGAAATAGTATCAGGGCCGATTAAGCCGGAGGTAAAAGATTAACGATATGCCCGTAATTATTTAATTATTTTATATGGCAAAAAAGGCAGGCGTATGAGGCCTATAGATTTGCCTAAACTAATGTTTGTTATCAGCTTATCTTTAATATAAAATGATGCTTTAGAAAGCGAAGTTTTGCCATGATTATTCAGGGATAAGAACGCGATGGTCTATAAAAAATAAGTTTCTGGAAATGCAAATATAACTATAAAGATAATTTCGTTTTTGAGCAATACGGCTTAAGTAATAAAAAATGAAAAATTTAATAAGGAAAAAACTTGTAGAATCTCGATATGGCGAAGAGCAACAGATAAATAAAGCTGATTATCCGAGAATAAAAATCTTAATTAATCTTGTTGGTAGTTACAAGCGTATATTGGATATTGGTTGTTATCAAGGTTATATAGGAAAATTAGCCTTAGACTGCAATAATGAGGTATATGGAATAGATTTAGCTAGCAAGGCAGTTAGCCTAGCTAGGCAAAAAGGCATAAGAGCATTTGAATTAGATATTGAGACAGAACATTTGCCTTTTGAAGAAAATTTTTTTGATGCGGTTATTGCTGCTGAAATCATTGAACACATCTTTGATACTGATGCTTTTCTTGAAAAAATAAAAAGAGTTCTTAAACCAGATGGAAGTTTAATTTTATCTACTCCCAATTTAGCCGCTTTGGGCAGGAGATTGATGCTTTTATTCGGCAAAAATCCTTTGACTGAAGTTTCGTTAGGCAATGAAGCCGCAGGGCACATAAGGTATTTTGTTAAGGAGAGTATATTCAACCTTTTAAAGTCCCATGGTTTTAAAATAGAATTTTTTACCTCGGATGTAATAAATTTCAATAATAGAGGGAATCTTTTTTTATCTTGGCCGGCTAAAATATTTCCTACGATAGGTAAATCACTCATAATAAAAGCGAGGAATAATAAATGAAAGATAATTTTTAGAGGGGATTAGTAAAGGTCTAAAACAAACCATTAAGTGGTACGAGGAATTTTTACAGGGAAGAAGATGAAATGTTCAAAAAACAATTAAAATTAAGATTTATATCATAATATTTATTTTATTAGTCGTTAGTGCAGTGATTTGGTAGGCATCAAACAATAATCCTGAAGCGATACTTAAAAATCTCTATAAAAGTAAATTGCCAGAGGTAAACAAAAAAATGACTTTTACAGTTAATTATTTGGTGTTATTCCAGCAGGAGAAGCTATTTTGAGCGAAGAAGGGCTGACTAATCTGGATGGCCATCAAGTTTATTCTATCAGCGCAGAAGCCAGACCAGCGTCTTTTATTACAAGATTTTATAAAGTTAAGGTCAACGTGGTTAGTTTTATAGATAAGGAAGTTTATTAACTATTTTATTTAAACAAAGTTTAGAAATGTAAAATAGGTTTCCTGACAACAAAGAAGTGCTTTATGACCAAAGAAAACATATTATGACTATTGGGGGTGAAGAAAGAATAATTCTATCCGAAACTTATGAGCCGCTTTCTGCGATACGTTATATTAGGAATCAGGATTTTGAAAAATTAAAAGATTTTGACCTGAATATTAATACTAATCAAAAAAATTATGGGATGAAGGGAGTGGTTTTAAGTAAAGAAAGGATATCCCTGAATCATAAAAATTATTTTGTTTGGAAATTAAAAGCCAATATTGCAGGCGCGATAAAAACAATCCGTATCATAAATCAAAAGTTACCCTTTATTTGCTGGATGATAAACAAAAAACACCTATCTTGATAAAGGTATTTGCCAGTGGCGGTTTTATTGTAGCGCCTCTAAAAAGAATAGAGTGAAGATATGCGTGAATTGTGAGATATATAAGAACCCATAAAAATAGTGCTTAAATTGAAAGATTTCATTAAAAAGGAACATTTAGAAAATAATTTATTTTTAGTTTGTTGCGATGTTGAAAACCTCGGCCTTAAAGTAAAATAGCAGATTATTTAGTCTCTAATGCAATTTTAGAACATTTACCAAGAAAAAAAGAAGCAATAGTAGAAATTGATAGGGTTTGCAAAGATAAATGTGGTTTAATGATTACTGCTCTTCTAAAATTAGCGCCCAATTTTTTGGTTACCCATTTATTTCATGATAGAAAAATAGGCCATCTAAGAAGATACAACGAAGAAACATTGCTGAACAAATTTAATAACTTTAACTACAGAGTTAAAAATGTGTATTATTCTGGTCATTTCAAAAAGGTATTGGTTACTTCTTTAACTATATTGGGTTTGCATAAAGAAAGATGGGATAGATGGTGTGAAGAGTGCGACAGAAAAAAAGAACGTAAAAAATACATTGCAAGTAATGTTTGTGTAATTTTTGAAAGGTTATAATTTAGGTTGTGGTGATGGGGGTCGGAAAGACGAATAGCGAAATAATTGAAGACCAATAATATTTATGGCGTTGGCAATCTCTTTGAGAAACTCGAAGTTGGTTTTAAGTAAGGGGATAAAAACATTTTTGTGATTGTTTCTGGCTTGGATAAGGTTATTATACAATATATACCTGTTGAGGTTGAGGGTCAATTGAAATTTTACGCATCATAGACTGGACTAGGAAGAAGTTGCGATACAAAATATTTTAAAAAAGAATAGGGTTGCGCTTCTTATGATGCCCAATAGTTATTTTCTTGGCGATATATTGAAAGTTGTTTTTAAGGTCGAGCCTTCCGAGCAATGGCAAACAAAAGAAACGCTGTTATCCAAAAACCAATGGAAAAATCTTTTAGAAGGTCACGGATTCATTGTGCAAAAAATATATTCCTACAATAAATACCCAGAATTATTTAAAAACGGTTCTCTTAAACTAAAATCAATAAGAAAATTTATAAAAACTTTTTTGATGAAATATTTTTGTCCATTTAACTTATCATGGCAATTTATATTTTTATGTATAAATAAAGAATAGGGTATGTTAGATGTAGTTAAAAATACCATTTTATTTATTTTAATGAACTCGATAATATTATTGAGTCCACTTTATATTTTTAGCCTATTTAATTTTAGTTCTAAAATAGGATATGGTTATTACTTATATCTTAGTATTTTACTGCCAGATTATTTTAAGTGAGTTAATCTTAGACATAGCTGGTAAGTTGTATTTAGGAGTAGCTTAGTAAAATGGACAGAAATATTCCCGTAGTGATTTTGTGCGGTGGTAAAGGCACGCGGATGGGTATGGTGGATTTGCCAAAACCGATGTTTAAGATAGGAAAAAGGCCTATACTCTGGCATATAATGAGCATATATGCCTATTATGGATTTAAGAATTTTATTCTTGCTTTAGGATATAAGAAAGAAGTAATCAAAAAGTATTTTAAACAGGTCAAACGTTGGAACATAAAATTTGTGGATACTGGCCAAGAAAGCAATACTGGCGATAGAATTAAACAAGTAGAGAATTTAATAAAAAGCGAAACATTTTTTGCCACTTATGGCGATTGTCTTTCTGATCTTAACATTAACCAACTTTTAAAATTTCATTACCAGCATAAAAAGTTAGCTACGCTTACTTCTGTGCGGCCTGTTTCTCCTTTTGGCATCCTGGGGATAGATGCGCATACCAGCGGCGTTACATATTTTCAGGAAAAACCGCAGTTAGACCACTGAATAAATGGAGGATTTTTTGTTTTCGACCGCGCAGTATTTGAGTATATAAGAGAAAAATGATGTTTTAGAAAGCGATGTTTTGCCACGTTTAGTCAAGGCAAAAGAACTTTGTGCTTATAAACACGATGGTTTTTGGGAGTGCATGTATACTTTTATAAGAATAATCTAAGACTTAACCAACTTTGGTTAGAGGCAAAAGCCCCTTCGGCGGTTTGGTTAGAAAGGAAGAAAAATGAAAGATAATTTCTGGAAGAAAAAATTAATTTTTGTAACTGGCGCAAACGGCTTTCTTGCCTCACATATTACACTTAGTTTATTAGACAGAGGAGCAAAAGTAGTAGGCATTATTAAAGAAGACATTGCGCGCTCTTTCTTAAATCTTACATTAAAAAATACCACCTATAAAAATCTTAAAATAATTAAGTTGGATATTACAGATTACCAGAGGATAAAAAAGATATTTAAGAATTATCAGCCGGATATTTGCTTTCATTTGGCAGCACAGGCAATTGTAGGAAGCGCTAATAAGTCGCCCATTCCTACTTTTCAGACAAATATCCAAGGGGCTTGGAATATCTTAGAAGCAATCAGGCAGTTTTCTTCAGAAACAAAAGTGGTTGTTGCATCAAGCGGCAAGGCTTATGGAGAGCATAAAAAGCTTCCCTATACAGAGAAAGCGGCTTTACAGGCGCTTCATCCTTATGATGCCTCCAAGGCCTGCCAGGATATCTTAAGCCGCACTTATGCGTATACCTATGGATTAGCCATTTGTGTGAGTCGCTGCGCAAATATTTATGGTCCGGGCGACCTAAATTTCGCGCATTATTCCAGACACTCTGCGCGCAGTGATTTTGGGCAAGCCACCAGTTATTCGTAGCGACGGGACCCCTTTGCGCGATTATATATTCGTCAAAGACGTAACCGAAGCATATCTTAAATTAGCCAAGGCACTTTCTTTAAATAAAAATAGATTTAGCGCTCAGGCCTTTAATTTTGGCACCGGCAAGCCCATTAGCGTGTTAGATTTAGTAAAACAGATTATAAAAATTTCAGGCCGAACTTATTTAAGGCCGCAGATTTTAAGCCAAGATAAAATCAAAGGCGAAATAGACAAACAATATCTTTCTAGCCAGAAGGCCAAAAAAATGCTTCATTGGCAGCCAAGATACAATTTAAATAAAGGCCTAAAAGAAACATTTATCTGGTATGCTCATTTTTTAAAGGAGGAGGCTAATGTGTAAAAAAGGAATCAGAAAAATAATTTTGTTTGTTTTCTTGATTATCGCAGTGCTTATCCTATGGCAGTTATATCAAAATAGGCCGGAGGTAATTATAAAAAGATTATCCAGAGGCTCTCATTTGAATAGACCAAATCCGGAGTTAATTTACCAGATAAAGTTCTTAGGTGTTTTGCCGATAGGTCAGGCAGTGATTTATCCGCTCAAATCAGATACTTATCAAGGCAAAGAAATCTATTTTTTACAAGCAGAAGCATTTCCTTATGCGTATATAAAAACTTTTTTAAAATTTAAGGCAAAGATACAATCCTATATTAACCGCAAAGACTATTTGCCTATATTATTTAAACAGGAGATAGAAGTTGGCGAAAAAACTGATGTAAAAGAGGTTATTTATGACCAGGAAAATCATATCATGACCTTGCGCAAAGAACAGAGGACGATTCTACCTTTTACTTATGAGCCATTATCTCTTATCTTAAATTTAAGGCAGATGGATTTTAGTAAAGGCAGAGAATTTGATTTAAATATCAATACAAATCAGAAAAATTATGGAATGCAGGGATTTGTTTTAACCAAACAGCAAACAAGCCAAGGCGATTTTTGGATATTGCGTAGCCAAATCAGCCGGCGGGATAAAAATAATCCTTATCACCGTTCTAAAGTTACCTTTTATTTCTTGGATAATCAAGAAAGAACTCCGCTATTAATTAAGGTTTTTGCCAGTGGCGCTTATATTGTAGCTAGACTCATTGATGTTAGATAATACCGGAGAACGCATAATTTTGGAATAAGAAACCCCTTATACCATTGCCAAACATTGCATGATCCGGTAAAAAAATTTTATGCAAATATTACGAGCAAAGATTTTGTGATTAGCAAGGCCAACTATAAACAAAAATCGGTTCAAGATTTTCTTGTCGTATGCCAGAGATAACACAGATATTTAATATCGTTATTTTTATCGCGCTAAATACAATAGTTGCTTTAAGCGCGGGATATCTCCTTAGGTTATTTAACTTAGATGCTGATATTGATAGGGCAATAACTTATTTCTTGCTTTTCTTCGCCCAGATTATTGCTAGTGAATTAATCTTAGGTTCACTTAATAAGTTATTTTTGGGATACCTTTTTGCCCTGAATTTTGTCATCTTAGTTTGTGCTTATTTTCTTTTTAGGTCGAAAGAAGATTTGCCTATATCTGTCGTTTTGAAAGGGTTGCCAACTGACTGGTGCGCTAAATTTTTGCTTGCTTTTATTTTGGGTTTTGGCATAGTGAAAATTAGTATAAATCTTATCAATCCTCCTTTTGGCTGGGATTGCTTAAATTACCATTTTACTTTCCCGGTGGAATGGCTTAAGTATGGTAATTTAGATATACCGATAACCATAAATGATGACCCGTCTCCTTCGTATTATCCCCTAAATGGGAGTTTGCTTTATCTTTGGTTAATGTTGCCCTTTAAAAATGTAATGTTAGCGGATTTAGGCCAAATACCATTTTTTATTTTGGCTTTTTTAGCAGTTTTTTCTATCGCAAAAAAACTAAATTTAGATGATCTATATGCCTTTTTTGCGGCTAGTTTATTTACTTTAGTCCCCAATTATTTTAAACAGATTGAAATTGCTTATGTAGATGTGATGGTGGTTGCTTTATTTATGGTAGCATTAAACTATTTATTTTTACTAAAAGATGTCTTTTCTTTTAAAAATGTAATTCTTTTTAGTATGGCTTTTGGCCTTTTATTAGGCATAAAGACCGTGGCTTTAGTTTACAGTATATTATTGTTATTACCATTTTTGTTTTTTGTAATAAGAAATTTTGAATTTAAGAAATTTACTTTGTCTATCTTAATTTTTGTTATTTTAACTCTAATATTTGGTGGATTTAGTTATATCAGAAATTTTTTAGAGACAGGAAATCCGCTCTATCCATTAGATTTTAAATTATTTGGCTTGAATATTTTTAAAGGTGTTATGAGTAAGTCCGTATACTCCGCACATTTTACATTAAAGGATTATAGTTTAAGCAAGTTACTATTTCACGAAGGCGCAGGGATACAAACTTTAATCTTTCTTTTGCCATCAATTTTTTTGGTTTTACCAGTAACATTTATTAGGCGAAAAAAAGAGTTAAGTTTATTCTTGGCATATTTCCTTATTCTACCATTTCCTTTATTTTTGGCTTGGCGTTATGTTATTCCTTTAGCCAATCTCAGATACTTATATCCTTTATTTGCCGTCGGCTTTTTGATTACCTTTTATCTAATTAATATGCTTCGCATCCCAAGAAAAATTATAAATATTCTTATATTTATTTGTGTTATAGTCTCAAGTAGTGAATTTTGTGGACATCAGGAATTGGCTCTATCTATTATTCTTTCTCTTGCGGTATTCCTTTTATTTTTATCATTATCCAGATTTATAAAGATGATATATTTTAGGCCTAGATTTGCTATAGTTATAGTTATTTTATTGATTATTATTTTAAGTGTTTTAGAGAAGAATTATTTAGAAAATGAATACTCACGATACATAAATAATTCTCCTTTTTGGAAGGATGCTACATTGGCCTGGGCGTGGTTAAATGAAAATACTGATAAAAATAACATCGCCTATGTTGGCAGACCAGTGCCATTTCCATTATACGGCACCAATTTTAAAAATAATGTTTATTATATTTCCGTTAATAAAGTAGAACCGGCAAAACTACATTATTTTTCCAATTCTAAATATAGCTGGGGATACGATTTTGAAGGCCTGCATAAGAATTTAGAAGAGCCGAATAATTACCGCGGAAACGCTGATTTTGGCGATTGGCTAAAAAACCTCAGAGCAAAAAATATTGATTATTTATTTATATATTCATTGCACCAGACAAAGGATATTATTTTCCCTCTTGAAGAAGAATGGGCTAAAAACAATCCTGATAGATTTGAAGCGGTATTTAAGAATGAAACCATCCATATTTATAGGTTGTTAAGGAGTTAGATTGCGGCTCTCTATAATTATTCCCGCGCATAACGAAGAGAATAATATTGAGGCAACCATAAGTAGCCTTGAATCCAATCTTTTAATGGACTATGTTATAATCGTAGTTGACGACCATTCAACTGATACTACGAAAGATTTGGTTAAAAAGATAATGCAGAGATTCCAAAATATTAGCTTAGTGGAAAATAAAAATAGCCCCGGCTTTGCCAATGCTTTGAGGGCGGGCTTTTTAGCAGTCAACACAGAGTTATTTATCCCGGTGATGGCAGATTTATGTGATGAGCCCCGGACAATTAACGAGATGTATAAAAAAATACAAGCAGGATTTGATGTGGTTTGTGGCTCTCGCTACATGAAAGGTGGTAAAAAAATAGGAGGCCCGCTTTTAAAAACTTTTTTTTCCCGTTTTGTGGGATTAACTTTGCATTGGCTGGTTGGTATTCCGACCGTTGATATTGCCAATTCATTTAAAATGTACAAAAAGGAAGTATTAGATAACATAGATATAAAGGCAAGGGGCTTTGAAATCTCTCTTGAAATGTGCTTAAAGGCCTATTTTCTTGGTTATAAAATTACGGAAATACCTACAATGTGGATAGATAGAAAAAAAGGTAAATCAAAATTTAGTATGTTTAGAATGGCTCCGGCGTATATCAAATTATACCTCTGGGCCATTTTTAGAAGTTTATTACCATGAAGAAATTATCTGTAGTTATGCCAGTATATAATGAGCAGGATACAATAGAAAAGATTTTAGAAAAAATAAAAAGGGTTCCTATCGATAAAGAGATAGTTATTATAGATGATTGTTCAAGCGATGGTACGCAGGATATTTTAAAGAAATTAGAGCCAGAGGGGGTGAGGGTTGTATATCATACTTATAATAAAGGTAAAGGCGCATCGGTTAGAGATGGTATTAAAGAAGCGAGGGGTGAATTTGCGGTAATCCAGGATGCAGATTTAGAATACGAACCTAATGATTATCTAAAATTGATAAGGCCGCTTGAAGAAAATAAAGTAGACATTGTTTTAGGTGCGCGTTTTATTAAGGGTTATCGTGGACTTTTCGCACATAAAATGGGCAACCGATTTCTTACTTGGCTAATAAATATTTTGTTTGGTGCAAAGTTAAATGATTATGCCACTTGTTATAAGATGGCGCGTAAAGAGACCTTTGATAAATTAAGTTTAAAAGAAAATAGTTTTGATATTGACGTAGAGATTGTCTGTAAGGCATTAAAAAAGAATCTGCGTATTATTGAAGTCCCTATTTCTTATTATCCACGTAGTTATGCCGAAGGGAAAAAAATCCGTTGGTTTGATGGCTTAGATGCGATTAAGAGTATTTTTAAATACCGGTTTTTTGAGTAAAGATGAAAGAGAAATTAATAAAATTCTTTGATTTTATCCAATACTGGATGATTGTGATTTTACCTTTTTCTATCGCCATCGCCTCAGGCCCAATGAATATCTTTATGGGCTGGTTATTATTTAGTTATTTGATGAAAAAGATATTAAAGAGAGAGAGATTTGTTTTTCCCGCAGACATTAATACTGCATTTTTATTTTTAATTATTATATCTATTCTTTCGATGATAAACTCTATTTCTTTAAAAGACAGCATCAAAGGGGGGGTATTAAGGTTAGTCCAGTATGGCTTTGTTTATTTGGCAGTAATGGATGGCCTAAAGGATACCAGACATATAAGGCGTATTTTTATAGCGATGGTATTAGGTACTTGTTTTGTTTCCTTTGATGGTTTATGGCAGGTAATTACAGGTAAGGACTTTGTCCGTGGCTATGCCCCTATAGAAAATATTGGGCTATTGCGGGCGACGGCCAGTTTTAAGGATGCAAACCTCCTGGGCATATATTTAAGTGCTTTTGTGCCTTTAATTTTGGGTTTGACAATTTATTACTTTAAATATAAAAAGATATCCCTGATTTTTATTAATCTCCTTACGTTAACCGGCGTCATTTTGACCTATTCAAGACCTTCGCTTCTGGCCGTTTATTTAAGTTTATTGTTTTTAAGTATAGTTAATAAAGATAAGTTAATGATGATCGGATTATTAGTTTTATTAGTCGTTTCTCTTTTTGTTATGCCGCGCTCAGTTAAGGAGTGGGCTAAAAAAGTAGATTATAATATTTTAAGGTTTATGTGCAATGACGACCGTATTGCCACTTATGGGAATACGCTGAATATGATAAAGTCCCATCCGATTATTGGGGTAGGTGTGAATAATTTTATGAAGAGTTACAAGAATTATAAGACATCTCCTGAATACCGCAATGTCGTTACTTCCGATTATATGTATGCGCATAATAATTTTCTGCATATGGCAGGGGAGATAGGTTTGATAGGTTTAGGAATATTCCTTTGGCTTTTATATAAATTATTTTCTGCTGCATGGGATATCTACAAAAGATTAAGCGATAATTTTCTTAAGATAATATCCCTTTCTTTAATTGCGTGTCTGCTGGCATTTTTAGTCAACGGCCTTACGGAAAGCAATCTTTATTATTCCCGCGTGGCAATAATTTTTTGGTATTTAACCGGTTTTTGTCTGGGGATGAAGAAATTCTGCGGTGAATGTTAAAAAAGGTAAGATGAAAAATATATTGGTTGTGCGCAATGACCGTTTTGGCGAATTTATATTGAATATTCCGGCTATCCGGGCCTTAAAAAATTCGTTTTCTTCTGCCCGGCTTAATTTGATAGTCAGCCCGCAGGTTAAACCTCTAGCGCAAAAACTAGAATTTGTTGATAATGTTATAGAATGGGATAACAAAAGAAATCATCGGTTCTTTGAAAAAGTCAATTTTATTAAATTTTTAAAAAAGCAAAAATTTGATTTGGCCGTAATGCTTAATCCTTCAAAAGAGTTTAATATTTTTACCTACTTGGCCGGAATTCCTATCAGGGTAGGATACGACAGGAAATGGTCATTTTTGTTAACCCATAAGCTTAAAGATTTAAAATACTTGGGCAAAAAGCATGAAGTAGAATATAATTTAGATTTAGTAAGTTTGATAGGCATAAGTACCAATGATAAATCTATTCTCATAAATATTGATAAGCAAGATGAAATATTTGTTGATAATTTATTTAAAAAATATAATATATCAGAGTCAAACAATTTAGTAGTTCTACATCCCTGGACAAGCGATTCGGTAAAACAATGGCCTTTGGAGAATTTTAAGGTATTAGCCAAGAGATTGATTGAGGAGTTATTTCTTAAGGTGATAGTAATAGGGGGTGAAGAAGAAAGAGGAAAGAGTGGAGTATTTACTTCGGATATCTCAGACATAATAAATTTAACTGGGGAATTGACATTATTACAAGCAGCGGCTTTATTGAAAAAATCCAGGCTATTGATTTCAAATGATAGTGGTCCCATACATTTAGCTGCAAGTGTAAATACTGGTGTTATTGCGATATTTAGGAGTGATTTACCAGAAAAGAGCGCGCGACGTTGGGGGCCGTGGGGAGAGGGCCATATAATTATAGAAAAGGCCGATCTTAGTGACATTAGCGTAGATGAAGTTTTTAACACGGTAAGGAATTGCTTAAGATATGAAAGTGCCATTTATTGACTTGAGGGCGCAATATAAAGAGATTCAAAAAGATTTCTCCAGGGTTATCAAAGATGTTTTGAAGCGCAGAGATTTTATTTTGGGTTTAGATGTAAAATTATTCGAGAAAGAGTTTGCACATTACTGTGGAGTAAAGTTTGCTATAGGGCTCAATTCCGGCACAGATGCACTTTTTTTAAGTTTGGTTTCATGCGGGATAGGTAAAGGCGATGAAGTTATCGTGCCAGTTTTTACTTTTATTGCTACGGCCTTGGCAGTCTCACATACGGGAGCAAGACCGGTATTTGTGGATGTAGATGAACAAACATACAATATCGATGTAAATAAAATTGAGAAGGCCATTACTAAAAGAACAAAGGCCATCATTCCCGTGCATCTTTATGGCCAAGCCGCAGATATGAATGCTATTTTAAAAATTGCTAAAAAATGTAAATTGAAAGTGATTGAAGACGCAGCGCAGGCACATGGCGCTGAATATCAAAACAAAAAAGTTGGCTCTTTTGGTATCACGGGTTGCTTTAGTTTTTATCCTACAAAAAATTTGGGTGCCTTTGGCGATGGAGGGATGGTAGTTACCAATGATAAAAAAGTATATAACAATTTATTACTTTTGAGAGATTGCGGCCGTAAGAGGCGCTATGAACATATAGTCAAAGGATATAACTCTCGTCTTGATACATTACAGGCAGCGATTTTGAGAGTAAAATTAAAGCGCTTGGATAAATGGAATAGATTGCGGCGTAAGAACGCCTTTTTTTATAATACCTTACTAAAGAAGATAGACCGCATAATTACACCCTTTGAGGCCAGGGATTGCTTGCATGTATATCATCAATATGTGGTAAGATTAAAAAACCGAGATAGGGTCATAGATATTCTCAAGAAAAACGGTATAGATACATCGGTTTATTATCCCATACCTTTACACCTACAAGCGGCTTATAAAGATTTGGGTTATAAAAAAGGCGATTTTAAAATAGCAGAAAAACTGTCTGAAGAGATTTTATCCTTGCCCATGCATCCACATTTAAAGAAAGATGAGATTGAATATATTGTGGCAGTTTTAAAAAGATATTTATAGAATGGATAACAAGATTCCTCTTTCGGTAGTAATTTTGACGAAAAACGAAGAGGCCAGGATTTCCGAATGTCTTGAATCTGTAAAGTCGGCAGATGAGTTAATTGTAGTTGATGACTTTAGTACGGATAAGACCGTAGAAATAGCTCAACGCTACACCGATAAAATTTTTTTAAGAAAGATGGATATTGAAGGCAGACACAGAAACTGGGCCTATACAAAGACTAAAAATGATTGGATTTTAAGTTTGGATGCAGATGAAAGGGCAACGCCAGAACTGATGCAAGAGATAAATATGGTTATTAGATCAAAACCTCATTTTGACGGCTTTACTATTCCGCGGCGTAACTATATTGGTAAATACTGGATAAAACATGGTGGCTGGTATCCCAGTCCCCAACTTAAACTTTTTAGAAAGAATAAGTTTCATTACGAAGAAGTAGAGGTGCATCCCCGTGCCTTTATGGAGGGACCTTGCGGGCATTTGAAAAATGATATCATCCATTATTCTTATCGCGATTTTGAAGATTTTTTAAATAAACTCAATCGCCAGACAACCTGGGAGGCGCAAAAATGGTTTAATCAAGGTAAACCGATGAAGTTAGGTAGGTTTATCTGGCGCACCATTGACAGGTTTATGCGTACATATATAGGCAAGGCAGGATACCGAGATGGTTTTATCGGTTTCGTTATTGCTTATTATGCCGGTTTGTATCAATGGATGAGTTATCTAAAGTATAGAGAACTGATTATGCGAAAAGGAGGAGAAATATGAGAATTTTAATTACGGGTGGTGCGGGTCTGGTGGGTTCACATTGTGCGGAGCATTTTGCACAGAAAGGGGATGAAGTTGTAGTTTTAGATAATTTAATGCGTTCGCAATTATTCGGCTATGATAAAAAATCTGTAGAATGTAACTGGAATTATTTGGCAAAATATAAAAATGTAATTCGTATAAAAGGTGATGTGCGTAATATAGAAGATGTAGAGAGGGCAATCAAAGACGGAGTGGATGCGGTAATTCATACCGCCGGTCAGCCGGGAGTGCCTTCTTCAGTAAAAATGCCACGTGAAGATTTTAGTATTAATGCCTTTGGCACTTTAAATGTTTTAGAATGTGTCAGGCAAAAAAATAAAAATGCAGTATTCGTATATTGTTCAACCAATAAGGTCTATGGCGAAAATGTGGATAAAATCCCTTTAAAGGAATTAGAAAAAAGGTATATTTATGAGGGAGTAAGCGGTGTATCTGAAGCAATGCCCACGGATTTAACGGGTCACACTCCTTACGGGGTATCAAAATTAACCGGCGATTTATATGTTCAAGAATACGGGCATATTTATGGTATGCGTACCGGTGTGTTTCGCATGTCTTGTATTTATGGAACGCGTCAATTTGGTTTTGAAGACCAGGGTTGGGTTGCCTGGTTTATTATTGCCACTTTATTTAATAAGCCGATTACTATTTATGGCGATGGAAAACAAGTAAGAGATCTTCTTTATGTTACGGACTTAGCCAATGCCTTTGACAAATTTATACAGAGTAATTTAAAAGGGGAAGTGATGAATGTTGGAGGCGGAGAGAAAAATACTATTTCTCTTTTGGAATTACTGGATTTGATTGAAGGATTGACAAATAAAAGGCCGAAGGTTTCTTTCAGTCACTGGAGGCCGTCAGACCAAAAAGTTTATATCACTGATATCTCCAAGGTGCAAAATAAGCTTAATTGGAAACCGACGATTAGCCCTTTAGAAGGCATAGAAAAACTCCTAAAGTGGGTTAAAGATAATGAAAGTTATTTTTCTGGATAGGGACGGAGTAATCAATAAATATCCCGGTGATTATAAATATGTAAGGAACTGGAAGGAATTTCATTTTCTTAGCGGCGTAAAGAAGTCCATTAGGCAATTAACCGAAGCAGGTTATAAGATATTTATTATTTCTAATCAAGCCGGCGTTTCCAAAGGCATATTTTCCCACAAGGCCTTGGAGAATATAACGAAAAAGATGCTTAAAGACATAAGAGATTCAGGGGGAGATATTGATGGTGTATTCTATTGTACGCATCTTGAAGAAGACAATTGTTTATGCCGTAAACCCAAAACCGGTCTCATTGATAAAGTAGTTGCACAATTAAAGAAAGATAATATAAAAGTTGATTTTTCTAAAAGTTTCTTTGTTGGTGATACTATTAGAGATGTCCGAACAGGAAAGGCCGCCGGCTTAAAGACCATTCTTTTATTTTCAGGTAAGGAAAAACCAAGAAATAGAAGAGATTGGGAGATCTCGCCTGACTTTACCGCAAAAGATTTAAAGGATGCGGTTAAAATAATCCTTCATAAATAGTTTTATCCTTTCTAAGAGGAGAATAATGTGCTGAAGAAGAAAGTATTGATTATATATGCCTCCTCGGGTGCGGGCCATTATGTTGCTGCCCAGGCAGCATACGATTATTTAAAAGATTGCCGTCAGGAACTAGATATAAGTATAGTTGATATATTAGAAAGAACTAACAAAATTTTTCGCATTTTCTATATCCATGGGTATTCTTTTTTAGTAAATCATGCAACAATTTTTTGGCATTTTCTTTTCTGGATAACTTATTTAAAGTTAGTGCATAAATTAACACGGCCAATATTACGGTTAGTTAATTGGCTAAACGCAAGAGATTTTGTTACTTTTTTATGTAAAGAAAACCCCGATTTTATTATATCTACCCATTTTTTCCCTTCGGAAATTTCTGCGGGCTTAAAAAAGAAAGGTAAGATTAATTCAAAAATAGTTACTGTCATTACTGATTTTGGAGTGCATCCCTTTTGGGTATCTGACGGCATAGATACCTATATCGTTGCGTCTAAATTCACTGAAAACAAGCTAATTCAAGAAGGCATTGCACAGGATAGGATAAAGATTCTGGGGGTACCCATACATAAGAAATTTTTTAAATCAGAAAATAGAGATATTGTGTATAAAAGATTGGGTCTTGGAGAAAATGAATTTACCGTCCTCATTGTTACGGGTTCTTTTGGCATCGGTCCCATTGAGAAGATTGTAGATTTGCTGTATAAAGATACAAAACTTGTGGTAGTTTGTGCAAGGAATAAAAAGTTATATACGAGATTGGAAAGAAAGAATTATGACAATGTCTATGTTTACGGTTTTGTGAATAACATCGATGAATTGATGACGGTCTCAGATATAATTATCACAAAACCGGGCGGCATAAGCATAGCTGAGGTTTTAGCAAAAGGGTTGGTCCCTATATTTATCTCTCCTATACCCGGTCAGGAAACAGAGAATCTAAAGGCAATGCAAAATTACGGCATTGGGATATACCCAAGGCGTATTAAAGATATAAAAGATATCGTGCTGGATTATAAAACACATCCACAAAAATTAGATATCGTAAAAGAAAATATTAAGAAACTAAAAGAAACATTTCTGCCTGAGGATTTGTGCAATGTTATTTGCTAACGTCGTTTTCGGGTTACCTATTGATGGTCCGTTTGATTACGCCATCCCTCCTTTTTTAAAGGATAAGGCGAAAAGAGGGATGCGGGTCTGGGTAAATTTCCACAACAAAAAAATGCTGGGCTATATCGTAGGTATAAGTAAAACCAGCAAGGTGGATAAAGTCAAGCCGGTTCAAGATATAGTAGATGATAAACCCATTCTTACCGATTCTCTGCTTAAGTTAACAAAGAATTTAGCCGATTATTACGCATGCTCTTGGGGTGAGGCAATTGAAGCAGCCATTCCAGAAG
>JAMWDD010000051.1 GCA_023818885.1 Candidatus Omnitrophota bacterium
GACCCTGGTGGATAGGAGGCAGATATACCTCTATTCAATAAAGGTGCATCTGGATCATTAAAAATTTTTTGTAGCTGTAGAGGCGACCTCTCAAAAAATATCTCTGGATTAAAATCAGGAAAACTTGCCATCGCCAATATTTCTCCGGTTGAAGGATCCATCAAAATAACCGCTCCTTTGTTGCCCGCTAAATTTTCCTCCACAATCTTCTGCAGATTAATGTCAAGGGTTAACTGTATGTCTTTGCCGTTCAGTGAATATTTATAACCTAAGGCGCGTTTAAATCTTCCCCGCGAATCCACTTCAACCTGCAAACCTCCTTCCGTAGGACGTAGATAATAATCGTAGCGTTCTTCCACCCCCGCATAGCCCACAATATCTCTTGCTTTATAACCGTAATCTTTTAACTTTTCCAATCGCCAATAATCTATCTCACTCAGATAGCCGATAACCTGACTGGCCAATTTTCCGTAAGGATAATGCCGCCTCGGCCGGGCGCGTAAGATTACGCCAGGTAACTGGTAATTATACATCTCTATTCTGATTGCCTGTTTTCTATCCAGATTTTGCGCTACATTTACCGGAAGAAAAGGCGCAATATAGCGCTTATTTAATCTCTGCCTTAATTCTCCTTCAGATATATTCAATATCGATGAAAGTTCTGCGAGCGTCTTATCTTTTTCTTTTATATGCTGAGTCAAAATAAAAACATCAAAGGAAAGATAGTTATCCACTAAAACATTAAAATTCCGGTCAAATATTCTTCCCCGCGCTCCTTCTTCGGGAATAATTCTTATTGAATTATGCTTGCTTAACTGACGATAATACGGCCCGCGTAAAACCTGAAGATAAAAAATATATACGCCTAAAAAAATAAACAGGGTATATAAAATAAGTTTAAAGAACTTTATTCTCATCTCAATTTCAATAAGGAAAGATTGATAAGACCCTAAAAACAAAAGGACAGAAGATTGCTGTGTAGAAAGCCTGGGGTAGACAAAGTTTAAAAATTGCTACAAAAGGCATTCCGGAGATTAAACTTCCTCTTACGATACCGGCGATAATACTTGCTAAAAATACTAAACTTATAATAACACTATTATTTTCTATATAAAGATTTCTTGAGATTTTCTTGCAGATAATTCCTATGCTGCAAAATAAAATGGTGTTAATCCCGAATGAATAAAAACAAAAAATATCAAGCAATAAACCCGCAAAACAACTTAAAGTGATAATCCAAAAATTAGATAAATACAATCCAAAGACCACAATGCTTACCAAAAGTAAATCCGGTTTTGCACCAAAAACTCTAAAATAATTTAGGATGGTTGATTCAAGCAAGGCAAAAATTAAAAGATAAATAAATAAAAAAAATTCCTTTCTCATTTAAAAACTACCAATACCTCTTCCAATCTTGAGACCTTTACTGCCGGTTCAATTATTGCATAGCGACTTAAACCAGTGGCATCGCGGCTAAGGCTTCTAACTTTTCCCACCAATAAACCCTTGGGATAAACATCATCTAAACCCGAAGTTACCACCGTATCTCCTATATTAATGTCGGCGTCATACGCTAAATACTTCATTACTAAGTTGTCCTGTAAAGTACCGGTTACCAAACCGTCTTGGCGACTGCGTTGGATTATCACGGGAATATTTATATGCGGGTCATTGATAAGCATAACCTTGCTGGTGTTGTATCCGACTTCTATAATCTTACCTGCCAGGCCAAGATGTGTAACCACCAGTTGATTCTCCTTTATGCCGCTATCCTTGCCCTTATCAATAATAATTACGGAAGACCAATCTGTAGGGTCATGGCCGATAACGCGCGCCCCCAATAATTTATAGATAAAACCCTGCTTAAAACCAAGCATTTCTTTCAATCTTATATTCTCAAGATACAATTCATTTAACATATTCAGTTTAGCCATTAGTATGTCGTTATCTTTCCTCAGACGTATATTTTCTACATAATTGCGATGATAAAAAATCGCTGCATTTATCTCTCTTGCCATCAAGGTAAAAATTTTTAAAGGTAATTTTAATATCGCCAGCGCTCCTGAACGTAGCGACGGAATTAAAAAGGAAAAAGCAAAGATACAAATAAAGATAATAAAAGAAATGACTATTTTATTTTTAAAGGGCCTAATCACATTGAAGATTTATTTAGTAGGTTTGTTGGGGTTTAGTTTGCGAGAGAGCGGCGATTTTTTTAAGATAGTGCATCTCATTGAGGATTTTACCCGTACCTTCTGCCACGGCGCTTAAAGGATCATCGGCTACATGAACGGGTAAACCTGTCTCTTCAGAAATTAATTTATCCAATCCCCTTAATAACGCCCCTCCCCCCGCCATCATTACACCGTGTTCAATAAGATCCGAGGCCAACTCGGGGGGGGTTCTTTCAAGAGAGATCTTTACCGTTTCCAGAATTTCCTTTATTGGACTCTGAAGCGCCTCCCTTATCTCTTCAGAAGTGATATTTACTGCCTTAGGTAAACCAGAAATCAGATCCCTGCCTTTTACCTCCATCGTCAACTCTTCATCCAAAGGATATGCAGAGCCAATCTTTATCTTAATCTCTTCGGCAGATCTCTCTCCAATCATAAGATTGTATGTCTTTTTGAGATGTTCAATGATTGCCTCATCCATCTCATCTCCACCGATGCGAATTGATTTAGAAAAGACAATGCCTCCCAAAGAAATTACGGCTATCTCGGTAGTTCCTCCGCCGATATCAATAATCATATTGCCGATTGGTTCTTGGATAGGAAGACCTACGCCGATTGCAGCCGCAATCGGCTCTTCCACTAAATAAACTGCTCTTGTACCGGCGCGTTCGGCAGAATCTTTTACTGCCCGCCTTTCTACTTCAGTTATACCCGAAGGAACCGCAATAACAATACGGGGACTGGCAGCAAAAAATCTGCGGCGTTGGGCCTTCTTTATAAAATATCTAAGCATTGCCTCTGTAACTTCAAAATCAGTAATGACGCCGTCCTTCATCGGCCGGATGGCTAAAATATTACCCGGGGTGCGACCGAGCATCCGCTTTGCTTCATCCCCCACTGCCAGGACTTTATAAAAATTCTTATCTATCGCCACTACTGAGGGTTCGCATAAAACTACTCCTTCTCCCTTAACATATACCAGAGTAGTAGCGGTACCTAAATCAATGCCTAAATCATTGGGGATGAGAGAAAAAATCTTATCGATGATTTTTCTCACAAACTGTTTAAGCCGCTTAAAATTAATCATTTTTAAAAAATTGACCTTAGATTAGTAAAATACCAGAGTTTTAAGTCAATGTCAAATAAAAATTTAAGACTAACTCTTCTAAAGACGTGGTCTTAGAAGAACCTTTAGTTTTTTCATAAATCCCGGAAAGGACTTATCAATACAAGAGATATCATCAAGGGTTGTCCTGCCTTTTGCCTTTAATCCCGCAATAATTAAACTCATGGCTGTGCGGTGGTCGCCAAAGGTTTTTGCCCTTATACCCCTTAATTCTTTAATGCCTTTGATTATCACCGTTTCTTGTCTCTTGCCGGATTTTAATCTTTTAATTTTAGTTTCTATTTTTGCTCCCATCTGGTTTAGGTTTGACACTAAAGAATTGATGCGGTCGGTCTCTTTTACCCTTAATTCCTCAACACCCACAAATTTTGTTTTACCCTTAGCAAAACAGGCCGCCACCATAAGAATCGGCAGTTCATCAATTAAAGAAGGTATTTCCTCTTTTTTTACTAGCGTCCCTTTGAGTTTACTACTTTTGACCAGAATATCTCCCTGCGGCTCACTCCCACAAAGGGTAAAGGATGCAGGATGAAAGGTGATATCCGCTCCCATCCGTCTCAATACCTTTATAAAACCTATACGGCAAGGATTAAGGCTGACCGATTTGACCAAAAGTTCTGAACCGGGCAAAAGTATAGCCGCGACAATAAAAAAACTTGCAGAAGAGATGTCCGCGGGAATATTAACTACTTTGGGACTGATGAGTTCTTTTTTACCCTTAATCGTTATAATCCTTCCTGAAACATTTATATTAGCACCAAAAAGTTTAAGCATTCTTTCCGTATGGTCGCGTGTCTTTATCGGCTCGATAATCTTCGTTTTTCCTTCTGCATAAAGGCTGGCCAATATTATTGCGGATTTTACTTGAGCAGAAGCAACAGGCAGTTTATAGGTTATTCCTTTTAGGGCCCTTCCTTTAATCCTTAAGGGAGGATAAAACTCTTCCTTTTTCTCTTTGCCCTCTCTGGCCGCAATATCACCACCCATTAATTTTAGGGGTTCAATTATCCTTCCCATCGGCCTGCGGGATAAAGACCTTCCTCCCGCAAGCGTAGAATTAAATCTCTGAGCCACCAAAAGGCCTGCTAAAAGCCTCATGGTCGTTGCCGACTCACCCACATAGAGAGGTCCTTTTGTCGGTTTTAGGCCACTTAAACCCTTGCCAAAAACAGTGATGTGATTTTTAAATTTTACCGAGCGGATACCCAACCTTTTTAATGCCTGAAGAGTGTACAGACAGTCCTTATTAATGGCAGGATTATTAATGCGTGTCTTACCCGGAGTTATTGCGCTGATGATAAAGGCGCGGTGGGTTATGGATTTATCGCCGGTAAGTATGAGTTTTCCCTTGACATAGCCGGATTGCTTGATGGTAAAAAAGGTCACTTTACTTTAAAGGTATAATTATGGCCTTCGACTAGTTTATCCTTTAAGCGGGGAGTAAGTAAATCTACCGCTACCATCGCATCCTGTAGCTTCTCCACTTTTACCTCACCAATAAGCTTTTCATTCTCATAAATAGCGATGGTATCACCATCGGATAGTCCGTCTTTTCTGCCGAGATTTACCACCGCAAAATTATATTCTTTATTTAAGACAAGGACCTCACCGTCTAAGGGCTGAGTGGGTTTGGAAGGATTTACCACGATCTGGCCCAATTCTATATTATCCGCTTTAGCCGCTGCCGCAACAAGCGGTGTCTTCCCCTCTAAATCCCTAATCTTTGCCTCCAAATCAAGTTTTACCGCCTCCATCTTACTCAACTCGTCCTGCAAATTCTTGACCTCCTGTTTTGCCTTATTTAAACGCTGTTCGAGATCCAACTTTAGATAAACCTGCTTCTGCAGTTCGGTGCGCGTCTGGTCCAGTTGAGTCATTATTTCCTGCCTTATTGTCTCCGACTTACTCAATTCCTCTTGTGCATTGCGCAATTCAGTTTCTGATAATTGTAACTTCTGACTTAAGCGTCCCACTTCTTCCTTTGCGATTTCTAAAGCCCTTTGCGTTGAAGAAAGTTTAGCGTTGACTTCTTCTAATTGTCTGGCTAATGAAATTCTCTTTACATGCTCGCCAAAATAAAGAAAGCCAACGATTAATAATAGAACTATTGCAATGACTGAAACCAATTTTAAAAATCTTTCATCCATTTTATCCTCCTCGCCGTAACTTACAATTCACCTAACTCATTGTATAGCAAAATATATATAAAAATCAAGCATTTTTAAAGAGTTCCAAGAATTCCTGAGGTGGTGGAGTTGAAAATTCCATAAATTTTTTAAGGGTAGGGTGGATAAATCCGATATACTGGGCGTGCAAGGCCAATCTTTTAAAAATATCTGTCTTGGCATATTTTTTATCTCCGCAAATCGGATGACCCTGCGAAGCTAAATGTACGCGCAACTGATGAGTTCTACCGGTATAGGGGACTAATTCTAAAAGACTAAACTGCTGAGAGCGTCTTAGTGTACGATAATAGGTAAGTGCCTCTTTCGCAGTCGGCCCAAAACTAACGGCCATTTTTTCTCTTTCCAAAGAGTGCCGGGCGATGGGTAAATTTATGCTTCCCTCATCAAACTCAACTTTACCCTTTACGACGGCAATGTATTTACGCCTGACAGCGTGTTTACTGAACTGTCTTACCAACGCCCAATGGGCATGATTATTTTTGGCAATCAACATGAGCCCGGAGGTATCTTTATCCAGCCGATGCACAATACCAGGCCTGAGTGGATTTATATTAGAGAGTTCCTTTGTATGGTGCAGAAGTGCATTTACAAGAGTATGTTCTAAATGCCCGCAGGCCGGATGAACTACCAAGCCGGGAGGTTTATTAATCACCATTACATCTTTATCCTCATAGACAATATCCAAAGGAATATCTTCCGGTTTTAAGAGAAAGGGCTTTTTCTCTTCAATTTTACATCTAAGCGTGTCTCCTTCTTTAAGTTTATAATGGGGCTTCAGGGGCTTCCCATTTAAGGTAATGTTTCCTTGACGAATTAATTTTTGGATATATGCACGCGAAAATTCAAGTTTCTGTTTTTGGCATGATTTCAAAATATAATTATCAACTCGCATGCCGGCATCATTCTGAGAAACCTTTAACCAATATTGTTGCATCTTAGGGTCTGGTCTTTCTTAAAGAGAATAATTTGATAAGCGAAAAAATGAAGAGAAAGAGACAGATAATCTGAAATAAACTAAGCCCCCAAATAAAAGGCCTGTTATCTGCACGTAAGAATTCTATAAAAAATCTTTTTACAGAATAAAGAATCAAATATGTATAGAAGATGAAACCGCCAGGTAAGGACTTTGACGACAATAATCTCAAGATGATAAAAATTAAAAGTAAAATTAAACTTGAATAAATTTGAGTCGGCAATAATACCTTATTATGCACCGGAAAATATACTCCCCAAATTGATTCCCTGCCATAACAACAACCATTCAAAAAACATCCGATTCTGCCGATGCTCTGGGCCAAGGCCAAATAAGGAACCAGAAGGTCCAGTATTCCATATATCGCCAGTTGTTTTTTTCTTAAGTAACGAATGCCAAAAATGCTGGCAAGGGCTAATCCCCCAAACCAACTTAAGCCGCCATGCTGTAAGATAATTATTTCTAAAGGATTTTTAAGATAAAAATTTAGATTCTCTAAAACATAAAGTATCCTGGCACCGATAATTCCTGAAATGGTCAAGATGAATGCCAGATTCCAGATTAATTCTGGGTTGATGCCTCTTTGTCTTGCCTGCAAAGTAGCCAAAACGGTGGCAATAAAAAATGCCAAGACAAGCAAAAGGCCGTAAGCATAGATGTGGATGGGGCCAATACTAAAAATTACAGGATGCATCGCCAGACGACCGTAATATTGAAAAAGCCAACAAAAGGGCGCCAATGGTAATCATCGTATCCGCGAGATTAAACACTGGCCAGATACGAAAATCTAAGAAATCTATTACAAAACCGAATCTCAGTCGGTCAATGAGATTGCCGAGTGCGCCGGTTAAGATTAAAATCATCGAGAAGGTCAGCCGATCTATAACCTTATTTCTTCTTAAATGAAATATGATAAAGAAAATTGTCAGGATAGAAGTGAAGATGAAAAAATTCGTATAATTTTTAAATATGCCAAAGGCAGCCCCACGATTAAAAATTAAAGTCAAATGGAAAATATTTTTTATGATAGGGACAGATTCATTCAGGATGAGTTTCTTTAAGATGAGAAATTTGCTAAATTGGTCTAATATAAGGCCAAAGACGATTATACTTACAATGGCGATGATATAAAAAAAATTACTTCTCTTTTTTTTCTTGGCACTTAAGGCAGAGACGCGCATAAGGAATGGCTTTAAGCCTTGCCTTGGCAATAAGATTTTTGCATTCTTCGCAGATACCATAAGTACCTTCTTCTATTTTTTTCAATGCATCTTGGATTT
>JAMWDD010000052.1 GCA_023818885.1 Candidatus Omnitrophota bacterium
TCGCCATGCGTTTAGATAAAGAAGGACCGAACTGGCTGATTTCCGGAATGCGCGGAAATACCATCTTTGGTTCTGCTTTGTTGGCACAGCCGGATTTAAGTATCTCTAGTTCCGATATAAGTGGAGACGGTTATATAAATCACGCAACCATTCATAATATTGGAGATGGCGAGGCAAAGAATTTTACGGTAAAGTTTTATTACTCAACCGACGGAGGGGTTACTTATAATTTGGATGGTGCGCCGCACAATGTTTCTTCTTTAGCCAGTGGTTCCCAGATTACCCTTACCCATCATATGTCGGTAATCCCTCCTTATATATTAAAAGTAGTGGTAGATGAGGAAGATGTAGTTTCTGAAATTAACGAAAACAACAATTCTGCGACAAAGAACTTTTAAAAAGGAGGTATAATGAAAATAAAAAAAGGGATTATTCTTTTGTTAATTTCTTTATTTTTAATGGGGATGGCAGAAGCACCTTCCAAAACTTCCGTCGGAAAAATAGACAAAATCTCAGTAGAAGCAATCCTCTCTCAGATAGAGTCAGTTTATGAAAGAGAGGATATTCCGTCTTTTAGAGAATTATTGGATAAGAATTTTGAAAATTATTTGAGTTTTGTTTCCCAGTTAGAAAGTTATTTCTCTGCGGTAAAATTCTTAAATCTCTATTTAGTTTTAGATACCTATTTAGAAGATAAGGATAAGGCTTTAGTTAGGCTTCACTGGTTTAAAAAGTCAATTAACAATTCGGGAGTTTTTTCAAAATCCGCGGGGAGTTCTGTTTTCGCCTTTAGAAACACACCCACCGGACTCAAACTCCTTTATATAAGAGAAGATAATCCGTTTTTTTAAAAATTAAATAAAAAAGGAAATAAAATGAAAAAGATAATTTTGATAACGGGGTTTGTTTTTTTGTCTGTTTCTTTTTTGTTTGCCCAGACTCAGACCATTGGAACTACTTCTAAGGGAAGCTTTGTCGGTAGTTCTCCTGCGACTTCTGCGGGGACAACTTCGACCGCGACAACTTCGACGAGCACTGCCACATCGCAAACTAGTCAAAAGCAAAAAGAAGTTTATGATTTAGAGATAAATGACCTTTATTTAGACAAAAATAACAAAATCTGTGTGGTGCTTAAACTTTTAGACGGAACTATCCCATCGTCAGAATTTAAGACCATAAAATTATCTTTAAAAGCATCTTCCTTAGGCAATATTCCTGATGTAGAACTTTCTCGTGTTGACCCTAATTCTGAATTGAACAGCCGAAAGAAAAAGGATTTTAATACCGGGATAGTTTTAAAAAGTATAGATACTGTATCTGCTAATTTAATTAATGTCACGGATAAAAATCTCTCAAATAATAGTTTAAAAGAAAGACTTATTCCTAAAATTTCTCAGGCACAGCAAGAAAAGACCGCAGCGGTTACGCCATCTACAATCCCCTCCGCTCAAACAGTTGCGGGTATTACACAATCGCGTATTCCTTCGGGCAGAACCGACACCGGTTTAGCCACTGCACAAATCAGCCCTGGCCAAAGAATTCCCGGCAGAGAAGGTGATCTAACTACGTTGTCTAATCAACCGCAGGAAGAAGCACCTTTGCCTGAGGTATTAAATATTTTATATTGTCCTGCTTATGAGACCGCATCTCCAAAATATCGGGAGTTTACCTTAGAAGAACTCCGAGATGATATATTAAGATTGGACTGGAATATTTTTGGCATTCGGGATTTTAAACAGATTACCATAAAGATTGTTTATATCGATGAGCAGGGCAGAGAAAGACGCATTGATGAGTTCAGCCGGGCCTTAAATGACCCTCCTTTTTACGAAAAGAATTATTCCGATATATTTAATCATTTAGTAAGAAATCGCTGGATTGGTAGAATAGAACCCTGGAAAACATATCGATTTAAAATTACTGGTTCAGTAACCATAGAAAAACCTTCCACGCAAGCAAACCAGGGCTCTGGCTTAAATGTGGGTTCCGGCACCCAAGCAGCTTCTATTCAAGGGGCATCTGCTCCCGGAAGACAGACTTCGGGACGCCAGAGGCTTCCCACTAACAGTTTTGATATCTATTATTTTATTAAAGGACAAGAAAATACCAATATCCAACCACCTACTTCGCAATATCAGCAGGTTCAGGCAGGAATCTATATTAGGTCTGAGTCAACAAAGAATACCGAAGGCAGATTTCAGGCGCAGTTAGGTGGTTATGATATCTTAAGTAGATTAGGAAAAGAAGATTACTGGCGCAATGATTGTACCTTACGAATTTCGCTATCTAATTTCTATCTTGCAATTGAAGATGCCGCAGATTTGGCTAAAAAGTGTTCCGTAAATATCCTCAATCTCGATAATCACCGTTTTACTCCCTATTATGGCGGCGTAGCAGGTGAACGGATGGTAATATCTGAGATAGACAGGGTTGGTTCTAGGGGCATAGAAAGAGACGGGACTTCCGCAAACTTTTCTCTACTCAATGATTTTATAAATCGTTTTTGCGCACAAACCTTTCAAAATCCCCAAGGAAAAACTTTTAGGGTCTGGTCTTATGCCGATGCTAAGTTAGAAAGGTGTAAACCTGCCAAGAAATGTGCGATTTGCTCGGAAAGCGGTTGCCAATATGGATGTGATAATACTACTATAAACTACTTTGTCTATTCTGCGCCCAGCTATATTACGCTTTATAAACCCCAAGATATTCCTTCTCCTGCTGAGGAGGTATCGCAGCAAAATTTACCTACATTTAAGCCACAAACTTTAATCCTTAACCATTCGCTTACCACAATAAATATTACCACCCCGGGAGGCGAGACGATATCTCGAACCGAGGGAGCAAGTATTAATACCACCACTCCTTTAAGTGTAAGTTGGAGAGAAAACCTTCCTGGAGAAACTGCTATTTATTTTTTATTGGAAAAATTTACTAACCGCGGTTGGCAATCAGTAGGGACTATGGAACATTTTATTGCCGAAGGCGAAAATAGTTTTTTAATTACGCCTTCCTTATTCGGAAATAGAAGTGTAGGTGGCGGTTTTGAACGCGGCACTTATCGGTTATCTCATTATTATCAACTCGGACCAACTGCCAGTCAGCATTCGGATTGGGTTTATTTTCAAGTAGTGCCCACTGCCACGCAAAGAGTGGATTTAAGGTTGAGTGAACTGCGCACCACAACGCGAAGGAATCAGCGCAGTTTAAGCTTTCGGATAAAAAATATATCTTCCTATGACCTTACTTCTGAATATGTCGATGGGGTGGATGTGGAGGTAACTCAGACAACGAGAAGAGGGGTAATCCTGCACAAGTTCTATCGTGTCTCTACTCCTCTACCCGCTGCTCGACGCTCAGGAGGAGAAACATCGGGATTGGCCGACCAGGGGATTTTAGTTGAACTTCCGCAGGATTTTGATTTACCAATTAGCGAGAGCGGCTCTATTATCCGCACAGAAGTAAAATTAAAAATTGAGGATACAGAATTCTGGACAGGGGATGAGATTACCGCCACATTTGGAGATGTTTTGAACTGATAAAAAATCCCGTCT
This sequence comes from Candidatus Omnitrophota bacterium, assembly GCA_023818885.1. Taxonomy (GTDB): domain Bacteria; phylum Omnitrophota; class Gorgyraeia; order Gygaellales; family JAMWDD01; genus JAMWDD01. Next base: position 3,552 of record JAMWDD010000052.1, read on the forward strand.
CCGGGCTTAAAATTTTGTTTTATTATAAAAAGTAAGGATAATTTTTTGTTAAAAATTGTTAAAACCGCAATTTTTAAAAAATCAGAAAAGATTCTTTCTTTTTAGTTTCACCATCCTAACTTTTCTATTTTTAATAAACACTTCAAATCTTCAGGCAGTAGAAATATCTGCGGATAAAACCACAATTTCTATTGGAAGTGTTACGCTGAGATTTGAGCGGGGCTGGCAACGGGATGCGCAGGGAAATTATGTGGCCGAAGGCGATGTAGTAGTAAACGATGTTATTCATCTAGAATCAAGCCGTATAGTTTATAATCCCCGCACCAACTATTTAGAGGGTGAAGTAGGTATACTTGCGAACACTTTAGGTTCTTGGGGTTTTGCGCCGATTAAGACAAAGATAAAAGTAGACCCCGCAAAACAATACCTTCTCTTTGATTGTCAACAGGGATTAAGATTTACTCAGGTTCCCGGCGGAATAAAGTTAGGTGAATTTATCGGTTTTTTAGAGATAGATATACCTCAGGAAAGATTTGCCTTTAAGGGTAGTATTAGTTTTATTGAACTTTTTGGGATAGATCTTTCTCCGGAAAGCGGCGCATTTGGTTTAATTTTGGATAAACCTAAAGGTTATTTCTATATAGAAGGCGCGGGCTCAATTAAGTTACCCGAGATTGGGTTAGAATTGGATATAGAAGGGAGCTTAGAAGTTGATTATCAAAACCAGAGATTTTCCGGTCAGGGAAAAGTAGGGACTGAATTTGTCATTACCTTGGGTGAGATTGATTTTACCGTGGATATCCCCAATCAAGACCTTGCCTTTATGGCAAGAAAAGCCATTGATATTGGTGAATTGGCTTCGATTTCCCAGACACAGGAAAAAATGCATATAAATATAAAAACCGGGGATTATAAGGTCATTTTTTCTCGCGGGACAGATATAAAGTGTTTAAACTTTGCTTTAACCAATTTCCAGGGTACAGCCACTTTAAACGTTAAGGACTTATATTCAAAGGGCATAAATTATGATGGCTCTTGCACAATCTTAAATTATCAGATTAATAAAATCTTAGCAAAATATGACTTGAGGCAAAGAAAGATTTCCGGAACGCTTACTTTCTCCTTTCCTTTGATTCAGGGGATAAATCAAGAGGAGGTTTTAAGCTTTCCCTTTGTTTGGGATGTTTCCCAATCACAATTTATATTAGAAGCAACTTCAGGCGCATTAAAGGGAATCGTTTTAGCCGGCTTTCCTCTAAAAGATGTGCAATTCTCTTTACAGAACGATGGCGTACATCTTTCAGGAAAACTTGAATTTGTTAATCTTTCAGGAGTAAGTACCCCTATAAATGTAGTAGTCAAATCGGACAGTGCCCAAAAGGGTATTGTTATCCCTCTTGCTGATTTTGTTATAAATTTAGGGAATATATCTTCTGCTACATTAAAATTAAGCAATGCAAACTTAAATCAGAATCTTTTTTCAGGGAGAGGAGAGGTTAGTTTTTCTAATATTGTAGGTATAGACAGAAGTTTTACCTGCGATTTTTTGCTTACTAAAGATAAGGCAGAAATTAATTTTCCTGGGGCAATTCAAATTTGCACCTTAGATGTCTATGACGCCAGATTGCAAATCAAGAATAACGCCCTTAGCGGCTCAGGTAAAATCCGTTCACCTTCAGGCACAACCATAGAGGTAAAGATCAGTATAGAAAATGGTATGTTTGTAATAAGAGACCGTGTAGGTAAGTTAATTGCCAAGGGTTTAAAGGTAATGGAGGAGTTTGCTGGCTTGGCTAAAGATTTAGCCGAAGAAGAAAGTGAGATTATTGCTGAGGGTGCTGAGCAGGCAAGGCAGAATCTCCAGCGTATGACCCAGCCCTGGGTACAGGAGATGCTTAAGTCCGTAAACGAAGCCACAGGTTTCTTATCTAATTTATCTAACACTGTTAATAGTTATTTAGAGAATCAATTTTCTAAAACTCTGTCGCAATTGGCCTCATTAATAGACAATGCCAAAAAGGCAATTACCGAGAAAATCGCCATCTTCAAAGATTATTTTGTCAAACTTGCGGATGGCATAATAAATCTTATAAACAACATTGAGGGGTATATACCCTCTAATTTTCGCTCACAATATAACGCGCTTAAAAATTCACTCCTGGATTTCTATAACAATTTTAAGAAAACGCTTAATGAGTCAATTTCAAACCTTAATACGGGTATTCCGCAATTAACCCAGAAAGCAGAACAGCTGTATGCGCAAGCACAAGGAGAAATCAGAGGAGTTTCTGAGCGGATCCAGACCCAGATTAGGACTGCCACCCAGCCCTATGTTGATGAGATAAACCGGTGTCTTCTGGAAGTAAATAATGAGATGAATGCAGCAAAGAAAAAGAGTGCGGAGGAGGCAGAGAAGCACATAAATAACGCTAAACAAAAGGCCAATCAAGCAAAACAGGCAGCTATTAAGATTACCCATGATTATAAGGATCAGTTATCACAACTTATTATTCCTTATGTAAATCAGCTCTCGCAGGCATTAAAGCCCTATACCGAGCAGATAAATGCTGTGCTCAAACAGGCTACTGATGAGGCGATGAAGAGATTAAAACAGACCAAGGATACCATAGAGCAATCAGAGGCATATAAGAGTTTTATGCACAAGTATAATGAGTTTAAGGGTTTTATAGAAAAGGTTGGTGGTAAGGCCATTGAGGAGTTTAATAAAGGTATAGATACCTTAAAGAAATCGCTGATAGATTTTGCCCAGAAAGCAGGCGAGGAATTTAAATGGTTGAGTGATAAAGCGGCTGATATATTTGTTCAGATTACCGCTGTTTTGGCGGATGTCTCAGAGAGAATCCATGCCTTAGCCACAACTATAAACCAAGGTCTGAATGAATTCTTAGATTCCCTCCGCAACGGCACGGTTAGTTTTTTAGACCTCATCGGGCGCAATCTTAATAACTTAAAAACCGAGGTTAACAAGAAAATTTCCGAGATTAAAAATGCAGTTGGTGGTAGCCGCACCGAGGAAGGCGTAACGATCACGATATCGCCCCAGGGAGAGATTAGTGAGATTGAGGCTATTAAAAGTATAGGTGATTCTTCAATGAGACTAAAATATGCTAATCGCAATTTTTCATTTACTGGCAAAAGCCGGCTCTATTTGGGTAAGTATAAATGTAGCGATGTAGAATTCAACATTCAGCCAAATTTAAGTTTTTCGGGTAAGGGAAAATTAGATTTACCTTGGTTAGGCAGTTCAGAATTTAGTTTTTCCGGTTCAGGGAATAATTTTACGGCCAGAGTAATTAAGGACTTAACTATCGCAGGTAATACCCAGAAAGTAAATTTTACCGTTACGCCCAGCTCTATTAGCGGCAGCGCAGAATTTGATCTTCCTTTATTCGGCAAGACCTTGGTAAATTTTTCCGGCGGTCCTTTAGAATTATCTGCTTCTGCTACAAAACCGATAACCATTGCCGGAAAAACCCAGACCGTAAATTTAAAGATTACCCAGGACTATATTAAAGGTGAAGCAGATTTTGATTTACCCCTCTTAGGTAAAAATAAAATTTATTTTAGTGGCGACGCTTCTTATCTTAAGGCAAAGACACAGTTAAATAATTTTTCTATCGGGGCGGCGCGGTTTACTGGAGATTTCAATATAAATACGGATGGTAGCATATCGGCTAAAGGAAAATTTGTGCTCGGCAATTATACCTTTAGCGATGCAAATATAAATGTATCTTCCCAGGGCATCTTTAGCATTTCAGCCTCTTCTACATTTAATATCGGTGGGGTGTCCCGTTTGCTTACCTTAAAATACGAAAATGAAAAGTTATTTGCAGAAAGTAGTCGGGGGATTAGTCTTGGTCCTTATTCTTTTGCCGATGCAAAATTTTGTATCTCTTCAGAAGGTAACGTAAGTTTGGAAGGTAAACTTAGCCAAACCTTCACAATACCGGGTGTGGGAGGAGGGATAACTTTTAATCTCAAATATGTAAATGGTGAGCTCTTTGCCGAAGGTACAACTGGCATTGCCTTGGGTAATTACAATTTTTCCGGCGCCTATTTTAAGATTTTATCCAATGGTATAATACTAATCGATGGCAAGAACCAGGCGCAATTTCCTGCGGGAGGGCCATCCTTTACTTTTAATCTTA
>JAMWDD010000053.1 GCA_023818885.1 Candidatus Omnitrophota bacterium
CGAAAGGAATCTGGTTTTTAATGCGCGGCTTGCCTTAAATCGGATGGTGCGCGAAATCCGCCAGGCAAAGAATATTACTGCTCAGCCCAATAGCACCTGGTTTAATTTTACCGATATCAATAACCAGACAATTAACTTCTATCAAGCGGGTAATTATTTGTACCGCAATTCTGATGAGTTGACATCGCTGCTGGATCCTTCGGAGGGACTAATTTTTAGTTATTTTGATGCCACAGGAAACGCAACCAACAACACTACACTTATGCGCCAGGTGAATATAAGATTGAATCTAAAATCAGATGAGCAGGCGGTAAACGTTGAATCTTTGGTGCGTTTCAGAAATATAAATTAAGATGAGAAAGATTTCCGGTTTTGCCTTGATGGCGGCAATTATTATTTTAGTCCTTTTTGCCACTTTGGGTTATGTGGGAATAAATTTGTTTCTCAGCGATGTGCGTATTGCCCAGGATACTCTAAAATCAACGCAGGCATTATTTTTAGCCGAGGCAGGGATAAAGTATCTTCAGGAAAATTTATCCGCGGATGATGACTGGACTGACAATACGGATTTTTCAAAGAATATGTCCGGCGGAAATTTCAGTATTCAATTTTTGGAGAAAGCGCCGCGTAAGGCAACCATAAAATCTACCGGAACCAAAGGAGATGTTTCAAGAAAAATACTCCTGCATTTAGTTAATTTTAAACCCTTTGGCTACGGCCTCTATGTGGGCGGCGCAATCCATGAGCAAAATGCCAAATTTTTTGAAAAACCCGATGATGAATATATAATGGAAGGGGCCACGGATTTTCCCGAGATAAATTTTGATTATTATGAAAGCATTGCTGACCACAAAATTTATAGTAATCATACATTTACTTCTGGCATTTATTCCGGTATCTGGTATATTGAAGGCAATGTCAATTTCCAAGATAATGTTACCATCAATGGCTCGGTTATTGCCACGGGAAATATAGATATGAGTCATAATGAGCACATTACCATAGACGCATACCAATCTCCTTATACTGGCTCAAGGGCTAAATATGGCTCAAGCTTTTGGTCTCAGTCGGGCTTATCTAGTTATAATGGCGCCTATGTAAACGATGGCGTAATTGATGTAACTTGTTTTAGCACCGCCTCGTCTTCTGCCGGCGCATATTTAAAATTAGATTTAGGCCAGGATAATACAAAGGAATTTGTGCAATTAGAATTTATTTTTTTAAATACCTCTGATTATAATGACTGGAGCATAGAATATTCAGATAACGGTTCCGATTGGACAGGGATAAGTATTTCTTCTCAAAGCAAAGTGCCTGCTGGAAGTTCTACCAGCAAGCGATATCGTTATACCTGGGATTCCGTGGGGGCGCACCGATATTGGAGATTGGTAAAAAATACCACGGGAAATGGAGGCACCTATGCAGAAGTCCAGTTTGTTGCAAAGCTTCCTGAAGAATCACCGTTTTCCTATCCGGCGCTGGTGGCAAATGGCAATTTCCTTTTTCAGGATGGCACGGATATAAATATTCTCGGGCTTATCTATTGCGGAGCAGACTTAAGCGGAAATCTGCTGATGCAGCAGACACAATATGTAAATTTCGTGGGGATTGTGATTGTGACCGGTAATGTCAACCTGCAGCAAAGCGAATATGTCTCGGTGATTTACCAGGACCAGGGCCAGATAGAAGGTGTCTCGGGTGTCGGCGTCTTAGAGTGGCAGGAAACCGATTAAGATTTATGATAGATAAATTTCTTTCCATTGACTTTGGCCTGCTTTTTATAAAGGTAATTTTTGCTCAGCGCCAGCAAGATAAATTTAAAATCCTTGCTTATGATTTAAAAAAGATACCGCTCTCCGAAGAAAATATCCCTGCCACCATTGACTTTATCCACGATTTTCTTAAAAAAAATTCTGTTTCGGCAAAAAACGCATATCTTACCGTCTCTGACCCTCATGCGGTAATTATAAAACATCTTGTCTTACCTTTACTTCCCAAAAACGAAGTCCTAAATGCTATCCAGTGGCAACTTAAGGATGAGTTCAATTTTTCCTGGGAAGGTGTTTTAACTTACTGGCAGTCGGTTAAGGAATATATCGAAGAAGACGGCACAAAAAAACAAGAACTTATGTTTGTTTGTTTAAAAGATATAGAAAGGTATCTGGCGGTATGTCGTCAGTGCGACCTCTTGCCTCTGGGAATAACCTCTACTGCCTTTAACTACGCTAATATCTTAAGGTATTACAACAAGGGCATCAAAACGCAGGCAGTTCTGGATATTGGTTCTTCTGATTCAATGCTGTGTATTTATATTGAAAATAAATTGGCTTTTTTAAGAAGATTGGCCTTTTCTTCTGAGAAGGTTACCCAATCTTTGACCGATACCTTACTTACCACTAAAGGTCCGCTTAAATTAACTTATGAAAAGGCAGAAGAGGTGAAGAATACCTTTGGTATTCCTCAGGATGAAACGGCGATGTTAGAAGAGAATCTAGCAGCCATACATGTATTTTCTTTGATACGGCCACTTTTAGAACTCTTGGTGAGGGAGATAAAATATTCTTTTGATTATTTTACTCTAAACTTTAAAGAAGAGGCACCTTCTATATTATATCTTACGGGTGGGGGCGCTAATTTAAAGAATTTAGATGGCTATTTAAAGCGGGAACTTAAGATGGAGGTAGGAACGCTGGATTTTCCTGCTGGCGTAGATACAAGTAAAGTTAGAGATTTAGAAAAGGATAAACATCAGCTAATGAATGCCCTCGGTGCGGTATTAACCGGGCCTGAATCCGTGAATTTACTTCCGCTAGAAGCAAAGATCCAACGCCTTGAGCCAGTTGAAAAAAGTTTTTTAAGATTATTCTTCTTGACGGTAGCGGCGTTTTTGCTTGTTTCGCATTTATTTGTTAAGATACAGCTAAATAATTATAAAAAAAGAATCCAGAACGCGCAGCTTATTTTGGCAAAGATAGCAGAAGTAAAGGCAGGGATTGAAAAATTAGTCCCCTTAGAAGACATTGTCTACGAAATAAAAAAAGAGGCGGTGCCAGCCGGCGGCCTGTTAAAATCCTTAAGTCAGATTTTGCCGGCCAGGGCGGTTTTAAATGAGTTGTCTTTAGACCAGAAGAATAACACTTTGGTTTTAAAAGGAGTGGCCTTAAGCCGTAAAGGAATACAAGAGCCATTATTGGCTCAATTAGTCAGTAATTTAAATAAATCTCTTTTCTTTAAGAAGGCAGTCTTGGTTTCTTCCAAAAAGACCCAACAAGGAGAGGATTTCCAAATAAATTGTGAGTTAGTTTATTAAAAAGATGATAAAGTTGCCACCGTCACAAAAAAAATTTTTGATAGTCGCACTGGGCGGCATAATTGCGTTTCTTGTTTTTTGGTTTCTGATATATTCACCTAGCCAAAAGATGCTTTTAAAAATAAAACCCCAAGCGCAATTGCTGGAATGGCAGGTTAAAACAGCGGAAAGGATTTTGGACAAGACAAAAATTCCTCAAGCCGCCGCCAAATTTTTAAGAGATAGATATCAAAAGTTAAATAACAAGTTGATGCAAAAGGAAGAAAAGAGCATGGCTCTTCTTTCTGAATTTGCCCGTCGGCTTAATATAGAAATAATTTCAGTAAAACCGCAAGGCAAGACAACACTTCTAGATGAATATAAAGAAAAGGTAGAATTTCAAGGCAAGGTCTGTCAGTTTATTCCGGTTTCTCTTCATATGCGCGGTTTCTATAAGGATTTGGTAAAATACCTTGATTTGCTGGATGAATCCTTGCCGGCATTTTTTACGGTAGAGAAATTGCAACTTATACGTATGGCACCTAAAAGCCCGCGTTTAGACATTGAGATGGAAATAAATATATATACCTTATTTTAAAGATGAACCAAAAAGCCAAAAAAGAAATTATTGTTACTGTTATCATGATAATTGTCCTAATATTGATAATTCCGTTTTATTCTCTTCCGCAGATAAAAAAGAAAAAAGGCGCTGCCTCAACCAAAGCTAAAGTGAAAAAGGAATCTCTCTCTCAGGTTAAGTTAAAGCCAGGTAAAGATGATTTAAAAATAGAAAAGCAGAAGGAATCTTTTTTTAAACTTGAAGAAGAGGCAGAGGCCTTAAAATTAAGGCGCGACCCTTTTACCACTGGAGTGCTGGCTAATCAAGAAGAAATATTACCTTCGGATTTATCGGTCTATGGTATAATATGGGATGAGGCCAGGCCTCTTGCCATAATAAACGAAAATATAGTCAAGGCCGGCGATAAAATTGGACAAAACATTATCGTTAAGATTGAACGCAATTGTGTCATTATTAATGATGGCACGAAAGATTATAAATTAAATTTGGATTTGGATTAGGGGGAGAGAATGAAGGCAAATAAGATATTTGTGATTTCATTGTTATTAGTATTACTTTGTCAATTTACGGTTTTCGCCCAGGAAGGATTTATTGAGAGTCTTAAGTTTAAGGATGCGGATATAAGGGTTGTGTTACAAGCCATTGCCCAGAAGGCCTCGCGTGCAGGCAGAAAAGTAAATATCCTTATTGCACCTACGGTGGTAGGGACGGTAGATGTGGAATTAGAGAAAGTAAGTTGGCAGACCGCCTTGGATACGGTTTTAAAGACCTATGACTATGGCTACACCTGGATGTCCAGTAATGTAATATTTGTGGATACCCTGGATAATCTGGCGTTGAAACTAAAAAAGAGGCAGGACGCAAATATTGATGGAATACTTGATACAAGGGTATTTGTTTTGAATTTTGCCGAGGCAAAAACCGCAAAAGATATTGTGCAGTCAATTCTTACGCCAAAAGGAAAGATTACCTATGATAGCCGCACAAATTCTTTGATTATCACCGATGCCCAGTCCAATCTGGTGATGTTAGAAGAAGCAATCCGGGCCTTGGATACGATTGTGCCACAGGTTGAGATTGAGGCAAAGATTTTAGATATCACTTTAGATTTGACTCATAAATTAGGCATAAATTGGAATTTATCGGCGACTGCTTCAGGAAGCAAGCGTGCAAGTACCTTTCCTTTTGCCGGAAGGCATTCTGACCAGAAGTATCTACGCGATGCGGATTTTCCGGAAGCGCCAGAGACAAATTTTGCTTATGGCCTGATTGATGCCTCTAATTTAAGTGCAACATTAGAGATTATTTTTAATGATACTAATACCCGGATTATTTCTATGCCCAAGGTTGCCACTTTAAACAATAACACTGCCAAGATAGATGTGGTTACCAAGGAGCCCGTTCCTAACTATACATATAACACTGAAACGGGAAGTTGGGAAATAAACGGTTTTGAAGATAAGGAATACGGCGTTACTTTAGAAGTTACCCCTCAGATAAACGCCGCCGGCGATGTTATCCTTGTTGTGAAGCCCACGGTCAGCGAAAATATCGGAGAGAAAGATTTTTCCAGTGCTTCTGGTTTAAAAGCAAAGATACCTGTAATTTCTACGCAGGCCACTTTTACCAAGGTAATGGTCAAAAATGGTCAGACCTTAGTCATCGCCGGTTTAATTAAAGATAAAAATGATGAGAGCATTGACAAAATCCCTCTCTTGGGCGATATACCCCTGTTAGGATACGCTTTTAAGCATAAGGCAAAAGAAAAAGAAAAACGCAATCTCCTCATATTTATTACGCCGCGCATAATGTCTTTTAAAGAACTTGTTTTGCAGGCAGCAGATAGTAGAAATTAAAAGATGTACCTTGATTTTTATGGCTTAAAAACTTCTCCTTTTAATATCACCAGTGACCCAAATTTTTTCTTTGAGAGTCTTTCGCACCGCCAGGCATTCGCCTGTCTTTTATACGGGATTCAGGAGAAAAAGGGTATTATCCTGATTACCGGCGAAGTAGGCACAGGCAAAACCACTCTTTGCAAGGCCCTTTTAAATCGACTCCCTTCCCAAATAAAGACATCCTTAATCCTAAATCCTTATTTTAGTGAGGTGCAGTTATTACAGGCAATTGTGGAAGATTTTGGTTTATCACCGGAAAAAAAGAATCGTCTGGAGATGGTAAAAAGATTAAATTCGTTTCTGGTTGAGGTTAACGCAAACGGGGGAAATGCCGTGGTTGTGATTGATGAGGCGCAGGACTTAAACAACCGGCAACTTGAGCAGATAAGACTGCTTTCCAACCTAGAGACCAGCCAAGGAAAACTACTACAGGTAGTTTTGGTCGGTCAGCCAGAATTAGTTGAGAAATTAAAGCAATTTCGCTTAAGACAGATACGCCAGCGGGTTTCGGTAAAATACAATATCTTGCCTTTACAGGAAGAAGAGGTAAAGGATTATATTGAATTTAGGCTGCAGAAGGTGGGCGGACATAACATTATAATAAGTCCTGAGTCCTATAAAATTATCTTTGAATTCTCCAAAGGTATCCCCCGATTAATCAATATGCTCTGTGACCGCGCCCTCCTTTATGGATTTACGCAAGAAAAAAAGATTTTTGATGCCGAAACTTTCAAAAATTGTATTGGTGAACTCCAATGAGCATAATTTACGATGCCTTAAAAAAGATAGAAAAAAAAGAAGAAAAGCGCCCTCAAGGTTTTCGAAAGAGAAAAAATATTTCTTTTGGAGTATTAATCTTTTTATGCATCGCCATTGCTTTAACCATATTTTTTATTCAGCGTGCAAAAAGGCAACTTCTAAGGGCAAAAGAAATGCAAAACTCAATACAGGTAAAGACCTTTTCAACCCCTTCCGAAAAAGCCTTTCCCCCAGAAACGGCCTCAACTCATCAAGAAAGTTATACACTGGAGGGAATTATTTATAGTTACGATAATCCTTTGGCAATAATAAACGGTAAGATTGTCAAAAAAGATGATTTGATAGATAATTTTAAAGTAGTAGCGATTAAGCCCGAGAGCGTAGAGTTGCTAAATAGCGATGACAACACTTCTTTAACTCTTTCCTTAAATTAAATAGGGGACAGTCCCCTCCTCAGTAACTTCTTTAATTTCAAATAGTTAGTAAGGGGGTTATTTATAAAATCTCCTTATTTATCTTTTATCTAATTTATGGTATAATTCTTTCTCTAAAATGGTTATCCGTATAATTATCTATATCATTATTGGTTTTGTTTTACTCTTTGGTTATATCAAGTTCTTGGAGAGAAACGGCGTATTTTATCCCAATAAAAAGATTGAAATTACTCCTGCTTCTTTGAATATTACCTTTGACGATGTTTACATAAAGACAAAGGATAACCTCAAGATAAATGGCTGGTTTATACCTGCCCAAGACGCAAAATATACATTCTTATTCTTCCACGGCAACGCCGGAAATTTACAGGATAGGATAGAAAAGATTATTATATTTAAGGAATTGGGTGTAAATGTGTTTATTATTGATTACCGCGGCTATGGCAGAAGCGAGGGAAGGCCTTCTGAACACGGATTATATCTTGATGCACAAGCAGCATATGATTATCTGGTAAATCAAAGAAATTTCAGCCCTAACCAGATTATTTTGTTTGGTGAATCTTTAGGCACAGCCGTAGCAATAGATTTGGCCTCAAAAATAAAATCAAGAGGTGTAATTTTAGAGGGTGCATTTAGCCGGGGAAAAGATATGGCAAAGGCAATATATCCTTATCTTCCCCGTTTCTTTTTTTCTAATATATACGATTCTTTAACCAAAGTTAAAAA
>JAMWDD010000054.1 GCA_023818885.1 Candidatus Omnitrophota bacterium
TAATAGCGCGGTTTTGTTTTCTGACCGTGGTTATATTGTCCAGTATTATGATAAATTGCACCTGGTGCCTTTTGGGGAATATATCCCTTTGCGTAAATACCTGCGTTTTTTGGAAACCATCGTTCCCATTGGAGATTTTGCTGCTGGCAAGGAATACAAAATATTTGAAGTGAAAAATGAGAAATTAAAAACTAAAAGTTATTTTGCGGTTCTAATCTGCTTTGAAGATATCTTTCCGGAATTATCGCGGCAGTTTGCTAAACAAGGAGTGGATTTTCTGGTGAATATTACCAATGATGCCTGGTTTGGTAAGACCGCAGCAGCCTATCAGCACTTACAATCGTCCATATTCAGGGCAGTGGAAAACCGCCTACCCTTGATAAGGAGTGCTAACACCGGGATCTCGGGGTTTATCTCATCCCGCGGTAAAATTTTGTCTTTGGTAAAGGATGCTTCTGGCAAAAATATTTATATCAGCGGCTTTGCTACGCAGGAAATAACTCTCCCGGGAAAGAGAAATTTGAGTTTTTACACGCGCTTTGGAGATTTATTTGTGTTATGGTGTTTGTTTATTGTCCTGATGACACTGACTTTTAAAATCAAGATGAGGTCTTGATAAAGATGTTTAACATTATCATATTAGGTATTACCAGTCTATTGACGGATATCTCAAGTGAGATGGTTTATCCGCTTTTACCTATATATCTGGTAAATCGATTGGGTGCATCTGCCGCGATATTGGGGTTGATTGAAGGGATTGCCGAGAGCACGGCAAGTTTAAGCAAGGTCTGCTTTGGCTATTTTTCTGATTATGTCAAAAAACGCAAGCCCTTTGCCATCTTGGGATATGGTTTTTCCTGTCTTGGCAAATTTTTTCTTTATTTATCGTCCGGTTGGGGCATGGTTTTTTTCGCAAGATTTATTGACCGTTTGGGAAAGGGTATGCGCGTTGCTCCCCGCGATACATTGATTGCCGAAAGTTCCCATCTGGCCAGACGTGGTAGCAGTTTTGGTCTTCACCGCGCGATGGATACATTGGGCGCGGTGCTGGGTGTAATTTTAGCAATCTCTTTTATCAAATTTTATCAAGGCGATTATAAGAAAGTTTTTTTTATTTCTTTGTTGCCGGCAATTTTGGGGATAATTGTGCTTTTTTGGGTAAAAGAAAAGTTTACACCGCCAGAAATATCCCCTTCGGATACGCCATTTTTAGGAGGATTTAGTCTGAGGCATTTAATAAAATCTTTTAATAATTTGGATAAGCGACTTAAGATGTTTTTAATCATCTCTTTTATCTTTTCTTTGGGAAATTCCTCAAATCAGTTTTTGCTTTTGCGTGCCAGAAATTTGGGCTTTGGTTTGGTGAGTGTGATTGCGTTGTATCTGGCGTACAATATTGTTTATGCGCTTATTGCCTATCCGGCCGGAAGAATTTCTGATAAGATAGGCAGGAAAAAAGTTTTGGTTTTGGGTTATCTTTTTTATGGGTTGGTTTATCTGGGTTTTGCGGTTAGTGCTGGTGGTATCTCGGTTTGGTTTTTATTCTGTTTTTATGGATTTTATATGGGTTTTACTGAAGGGATAGAAAAGGCATTGGTCAGTGAAATCGCGCCTTCGCACAGCCGCGCAACATTGCTGGGCTTGCATGCTACCTTGGTGGGGATAGCTTTGTTACCTGCTTCTTTATGGGCAGGTATTCTTTGGAAGACCTTTGGCGCAAGTATACCTTTTTGGTTTGGAGGGGTAATGGGGATTTTGGCCAGTATCGGATTAGCGGTCTTTATTTAATGAGGAGGGCAGGATGTTAGAATTCAAAACTGTAAAAATTGAGAAACCGCAAGAGATAAATCTTATTTTAGGACAGGCCCATTTTATTAAGACGGTTGAGGATTTATATGAGACGTTGATGAACGCTTTTGCGGGAATAAAATTTGGTCTTGCCTTTTGTGAATCATCAGGCGCATGTTTAGTAAGGGCAGAGGGTAATGACCAAGAATTAAAGGAGTTAGCCATAAAGAACGCGCTTTTAGTCGGCGCAGGCCACAGCTTTATTGTTTTCTTAAGAAATGCTTATCCGATAAATGTCTTGAACGCCATAAAAAATATTCCGGAGGTCTGTAATATTTACTGTGCCACCGCCAATAATGTAGAAGTAATAATTGCCGAAACCCCCTCGGGTTGCGGGATAATGGGTGTAATTGATGGCGCTTCACCAAAAGGTAGCGAAGGAACAGCCGATATAAGCTGGCGCAAGGAACTTTTGCGCAAAATCGGTTATAAACTTTAAAAAATTTCTTGCATTTTTTCTGCTTTATATTTATAATAAATTAAAATTTAATTAAGGAGAAATAAGGCCAGATGCGCCAACATTTAGGGTTTTTACGTATATCCAGCGTCGTAGTAAAAATTGCGGCCTGGATTTTTTTGGTCTTCGGCATCTTAGGGGGGTTGGCAATTATTTCAGGAAATGCGCCGAACCAACCCCGCTGGATGGGATTTTTTATCTTGGCTATCTATATATTTGTTTTTTTCTTTTTATTTCTTATCGCCAAAATTTCTGACCTCTTGATTAGTATTATCAATGAAATAAGGAAAGAAGAAGAGTTATTAGAAAAAAAAGTTAATAAAGGAGAGTAGAATGCGTTGTTTAAAAATTTTGGGATTGGTTTTTCTGAGCGCAGCATTTTTTATGGCCGGTTGCGAAAACTTACCATTTTTTAAAAAGCCCGCCAAGGCCCCGGTTCAGCCGGTTGTGTCAGAAGTGGAAGAGGTTAAAGGAACGGTCATTGCCCGTGTGAATAATATGGTAGTTACGCTGGAAGAACTCAATGAGCAGATAACAAGTATCAACAAATTGGCGGATGAACAGAAGCGGCCACAGGACAAAATTGATACGCGGGATAAGAAAATAAATTTTTTAAGAAACGAACTCATCCGGCAGAAATTGCTGTATCAAGAAGCACTCCGGCGTAGTCTAGATAAAAAAGAAACGGTAAGAAGGGCGATTGAAAATGTGAAAATATCGCTGCTTATTTCTGAGTTAATAAACGATGAATTGGGCAGGATTGATGTGAGTTCTTCGGAGATAGAAGAGTATTATAATCGCTATAAGAGCCAATTGCGCGAACCAGAGCAGAGAAATATAAGAGAGATTCGTCTGGCTACAGAAGAGGAAGCAAGGCAGGTCTTGCGCAATTATTATGATGGAATGGATTTTGCCACTTTAGCCCGGCAATATTCCCAGGCAGATTCTGCCAAGAACGGTGGAGATTTGGGTTTTATCAGCTTACCGCGGGAGGAAAAAGAGATGATTCGCTGCGATAAATTCTACGAAGCGGCTTTTTCTCCAGTCTTGGAAGTGGGTGCGGTAAGTAGTATCTTCCGCTGTCCGGACGGCTGGTACATCATAAAGTTAGAGGCAAAAAAAGAAGGCAAACAAAAAACCTTAAATGAGATGTGGGATGATATCAAAAACGGCCTTAAGTTTATAAAGCAACAACAGCATATGGAAAAATTCATCTCCGATTTAACCACACAGGCAAAGATAAGCGTAGACGAAAGCAAGATATATTAAAATGGCAGACCTAAAACAAGTATTAATAAAAAATCGGTATTTAATTATTTCTATAGTATTAGCCCTCTTGGTAGTATTTTTATTACAAGTCTATTTAACTCAAGAGAAGAAGAAGATGTCTGAACAGTTACAAGAGGAAAGCCGGCGCCGCGTCACGGTCTTTGTGGCGCAATATAACATCAAGCCAGGAGAGACGATAAAGAAAGAAATGGTAAAACCCGCCACTTTTCCCATAAATTTTGTGCAACCCAAGGCCGCCACTTCTTTTGAGCAGATAGATGGTCGTGTTGCGTTGGTACCCATAGAAAAAGGGGAATATATCTTGTTGACGAAATTGATGACGCGGGGTGAAGGGGAAAATTTAGCCCAGTTGACTCCGCCGGGAAAGCGGGCGGTCTCTATTGTGGTAGATAGCATTGCGGGTTTAGGCGGGATGGTTAGGCCGCGCGATTATGTAGATGTCATTTCTATAATTCCGGTTCCGACTATCGGACCAGATGGCAAACAGGTAATACAGGCAACTACGGTAACTTTGTTTCAGAATGTCTTGGTTCTGGCGGTAGGCGGAAAGACCGAGTTAGCCGAGATTTTAGCTGAAGAAAAAAAGAAAAAAAGCGAAGGGGCAGCACCTGTCTTTAATCCGGTAGTAACCTTGGCGCTTACACCTGAGGAGGCGAATATCGTTTCTTTTTTACAGGAGCAACAGGTGAGGTTGCGCCTGGCCCTGCGTTCTCCGGGTGATGCAGCTACGGAGCCCGCTCTGCCGCCGGCAAGTTGGGATATGGTTTTAAAATATCTTTATCCGGGATATGCTCCGCCAATAGAAGAGAAACCAAAGCCGAGCACAATAGAGGTCCAAAGAGGCGCAAAAAAAGAAGAAGTAAGTGTAGAAGGCCGATAAGATGAAAAAAACATTTATTATTTTAACCTTAATCTTTTTTGCGTTAAGTAATTTTCCCGCCCTGGGTATAGAAAACTTAAGTGACATCGGCGAAGGTCAGGAATTAAGGATGGTCTTGGGAAATATTGCTACTTTTCGCACCGAAGAGTTAAAAAAGATTATGATAAGTAATCCCCAGATTGCCGATGCAATTAATGTTACGACAAATGAAATCACCTTAGAGCCCAAAGCCAGCGGTACCACAGAAATTAACTATGTGGATAAAAAAGGAGAACACAAGATTTATTTGCGCGTCTTAGGAAGGGACTTAGAAGCGCTTAAACGGGGGATTGATGAAATCATTCAGAATGCTAACATAAAAGGAGTTATTGCTAAGATAAATTATGAGGCGCAGAAGGTCTATCTTATCGGCGAGGTGCTCAATGAAGCCGACAAGGAGCGTCTTACTGCTGCCTTAGGCCCTTTAGCCGCTGATACCGTAGATATAATTACCACGCAGGAACAGAAAATTCCGGTGGAAATAAGCGTGGAGGCAGTAGAGTTAAATAAGAACGATGTTGACCAGTTGGGAATACAGTGGGTATCCAAGGATGTCCCTTTTACTACTATTACGGAGCATCCTTTTGAGCTTCCTTCTGATTCAAATAAATTATCCAGTTTAAGCAGGAGATTAGGGGAGGGATTTAGAGTAGGTTATACTTCCCGCACCGGCATAAAGGCAGATATAAATCTTCTGGTGCAAAAAGGAAGGGCAAAGATTCTTTCCCGGCCAAAATTAATCTGCTTAAGCGGAAAAGAAGCAGAGTTTTTTGTAGGAGGAGAAGTCCCGGTTCTTACGGTTACCGTCAGCGGTGGAGGGGGCGTGAGTGGCACGGTGACGCCGAATGTAGAATATAAGAAATACGGGATTACTTTAAAGATAAAACCACACATCCGAGAAAATAACGAGATAGAACTAAACGTCAATACGGAAGTAAAGGATATTGATGAGACGCGAGGAGTAACCATAACCGGCTCGGTAGATGCTCCGGCTTTTATTACCCGTAATGCCTCAACCGAGCTTTATCTGAAAGAGAATGAGACCGTATTCTTAGCCGGTCTGATTAGTGATAAAAAAAAGGATACCACCCAGAAGGTGCCTTTTTTGGGTAATCTTCCCGTAGTAGGTGAGTTATTTAAAAATAAGGAAGAAAGCGTTGACCAGATAGAACTGTTGATTTCGCTGACGCCGCGCATTGTCAGGTTGCCATCGGAAGAAGTACAGGTACAGGCGCAGCAGAAATCAAATCCGGTTTTAGAGTATGGCAGATTGGTGCAAAAAGCACTTAGTGAAGCGATTAAATTATTGCCCGAAGATAGGGATGCTAAGTTGGTTATTACACTGGTAGTTGCCTGCGATGGCACAGTCAAGCAAGCCCAGTTGAAACAACCCAGTGGGATAAAGGATATTGATGAGGCGATTATTTACATCGTCAATAAAAAATCTCTTTTTCCTGCTTTTCCCTCTCAATTAAAAGAAAAAGAAATTTCTCTAGATATCCCGATAGTTTTCAAGAGAACCAGCCAAAGTTAAAAATTACACAATGGCCCAGGCAAAGACGATCACTATATTCAGCACTAAGGGTGGGGTGGGCAAAACTCTTCTGGCAGTAAATTTGGCCATCAGTCTTGCCCAAGAGGGCAAAAAAGTCGTACTTTTAGATGGTGACTTAGGAGTGGTGGGGGATATCACCCGTATGCTTAATCTCACCCATCCGAAATGCGGCCTTGATTTTTCCAGCGCCTTAAAAAAAGAAACCATTTCCACCCCTGCCGAACTTGTCAATCACTTGGAAAATTATAAGATTGATTTCTTACCCTTGATCTTAAGGCCCCGACAGGCGAGTTTAATTACTCCTGAGACGGTAAACCAGATACTCGAAAATTTAGAGGCGCAATATGATTTTATGGTGATTGATGGTGGCGCAGTTTTTTCTGATAACCTGATAAATATCTTTAATCATTCCAATCTAATTCTTCTGGTAGTTACACCCGATGTACTTTCCGTTTACCAGACCAAATGGAGTTTAGATATTTTAGAGTCCTTGCAGTTCCCTCTCTTAATGATTAAGATTGTGATAAATCGGGCAGAAAGTATTGGCAGTGCGGATTTATCTCAGATAAAGGCGACTATTCCTTGTGAAGTGATTAATCTTATTCCCTCCGAAGGAAAAGCCGTGGGTCTGGCGTTAGCTAAGAATGTTCCAGTAGTAATAGATAATCCCCGCGCCGGGGTGAGTCGGGCGATTAAGTCCTTGGCAGGAGTTTTACTAGACGAAAAAAGGAATTTATTCATTAGCCGGCTGGAAAAGGCCGAGCATCTTAAGCCGGAGATTTTAGAACAAAGACCAAGTTTCTTGCAACTTTATAATCTGGCAGAATTTTATTTAGAGAAAAAAGAGACGGCTTTAGATGAGGTCCTGCAATTAAAACAGCGTGTGCACCGTCGGTTAATGGAACAACTAGATTTGAAGCGTATGGAATTAAATGTAATGGCGGATGAGGCCCTGGCAAAAGAAACCCGTGCTACGGTAGAGAAAGCTATTACCAATATTCTGGCTTCGGAGACGCAGGCGTTTCTGGCTAATTTAGAGGTAAGAAAGCGCCTGACCAAAGAGATGGTGGATGAATTTTTGGGTTTAGGGCCCCTGGAGGATTTGATTGCTGATCCAGAAATCAGCGATATTATGGTTAACGGTAAGGATTCTATATATGTAGAACGCCGGGGTAAAATTGAGTTGACTTCCAAAAGATTTGTCAGCGAAGAACAGCTGCGGCATGTTATTGAAAGGATAGTTGCGCCTTTAGGCAGGAGGGTGGATGAATCTCAGCCGATGGTGGATGCACGGCTTCCTGATGGTTCACGCGTCAATGCGATTATCCCACCTTTGGCCTTGGGTGGCGCAAAACTCACGATTAGAAAATTTGGCCGCGAACGCCTAGATGTAAATGATTTAATAAGATTGAATAGTTTAAATGAAAATATGCGCGATTTTTTAGCTGCCTGTGTGGCAAGCCGGCGCAATATGG
>JAMWDD010000055.1 GCA_023818885.1 Candidatus Omnitrophota bacterium
TCCGACGGGAAATGCCAGGCTTCTTATTATGGAAGCCAAGGCAGTGCGTTCAGCAAGGCCGTCAATGGGAGCGCCTTTGCTCAAATTAGCCCGGGCAATACGCCGTTATAAAGTTGAAAAACGCGTGGTTTGTCTTAATCCGCCAGAAGGCGCAGGGAAAGGATTTTATACGCTTATTCCCGGAGTTACGGCTGTGCCGGTTGCAGAAATTAGTTCTATTTGTTAAACGTGCATCTGCATCAAGCGCGGGATAAAGAGAAGGGAAAGGGGCAAGAAACACGGTAACCAATAATGGATGGCGCCTTTTATCAAATCGCAGCACGCAATCTTTTGCTTCTCAAACATACAAAAGATATTTTAGTAGCTTTAAAACAAGAAGATATCTCAGTTATTGTATTAAAAGGCATTGCTTTGATTGAGACAGTATATCCACAGATTGGAATGCGCGAGATTGCCGATATAGATTTGCTGGTAAAAACTAAAGATTTATCCCGCGTTTCTCAAAAACTAATTGATTTAGGGTATATCCCAGAGCGCGGGACGAGCCGTCCTACTTTTTTGATGAACGGTAAGGTATGCGTTATCGTTCAGTTGCATACCGATATTCCTTATTTGAGAGAAAATGAAATCTGGACGGATTTAACAACCGTTAAAATTGACGGTGAAGATGCTTGTGTTTTACCACTTGAAGAGACATTGATTTATCTATGTTATCACGCAATTGTTTCCCATCTTAATACCGAGCAAAAGTGGCTGGAAGATATACACAGGTTCGTTACTAAATATAAAGTAGAGATTGATTGGGAGATAATGGCGGTGAAAATAAAGAAATACCGGCTGACCGCTCTTTGTTATTATTCATTTACAAAAGTAAAAGAAATTTTTAATAGCGCGATACCGGATATTTTTTTATCTAATATCAAGCCAGGTAATCGTCTTCAATCTAAGATTTTTCAGCGAATATTTAACGAAGAAGTTTCTGCTTACTATTTTAGTTATCTCCTACCACCCTTAATTCAACCTAGGCTTATTTTTTCATATTTTTTTCCTATGCCCAGATTCCTGAAGTTTCGTTATAATGTCAATTCGCCTTTAATCTATCTTTATTATTTTGTGCGGCCTGTGCATCTTATATCAAAAGGCATACGTGCCCTTTGGAATTTATTTTTTATAATCTAATCGGTGATGGAAATCTTGTTTAAAGAAGCATTGAAGAAGAACGGAATGTTGAAGGTAAGAGTTAAAGGAAAGTCTATGCGGCCGTTTTTAAGCGAGGGAGACATTTTATTTATTTCTCCGGTAGGTCCTGCGGGCGTTTCAAAGGGGGATATCGTTGTCTATTCAGAAAATAATAATTTCGTCTGTCACCGCATCTTTAAAATACAAGGCAGTCATTTGTTAATAAAGCCAGACACAGGAATCAAGCCCGAAGCGACTCTTTCTTTTGAGCAATTAATCGGTAGGGTAGTGGCCGTGGAGAAAAAGGGGATAATCTTTAGATTGGATAATTTTATAGGCCGACTATTTAATATTTTTATTTCTTATTTTTCATTAATCACTGCATATATGTATATTATCTTAGGAAAGTTAAGAAATGTCTAAAGGAAATCTAGAATATCTATCCGCTAAAAGCATCAATTTTGCCATCGCGGATATTAATTTTTCAATGTCTTTTGAGTATCCTGCCCGCATTGACTGGTTTTGGAAAAATTATAGATCGTTTATAAGTTATAACCATCATAAAGAGAAGGTATTTATAGTGGTAAAAGCAATACAAAAAGATAATGAAGATTTGACTGTTGCGGATAGACATTTTTCGCTAAATTTAAAATATGGAACGGTTTTTAAAATTAGAGGAAATTTTTCTAATGGCCAGTTTATCGTTGAAGCCAGAAAAGGCGTTGATTTAAGCGGCCTGATAAGAGTATTGACTTCTGCTGTTTTAATAGAAAAAGGCGGATTTCTTCTCCATGCCTGTGGCGTCGCGCAGGATAATAGAGGGTATGTATTTTGCGGTCCTTCAGAAAGCGGAAAGACTACAATCGCATCTTTGGCAGGTAAACGGCCTGTCTTTAGCGATGAAACGGTGGCGTTGCGAAAAAATGGGAATTGTTGGTATGTGTATTCAACGCCTTTTTTTGGAAATTTGGGTAAACAAGAAATAAATGGCAACATTCCGCTTCATACCCTATTTTTTATTCATAAAAGCCCCGTTTTCTCTCATCAGAGACTATCACAACCTCAGGCATTAAAGCGTTTATTGCCCAATATTAATTTTATTGATATGCATCAAAACAGAGTTAATAAATTATTAGATATGGCCTCAGAGATTACAAATTCGGTTTCCTGTTACGATTTATATTTTAAACCACAAAATTCAATCTGGAGGTATATCCATGGAATTAGCTAACTATATTTTCAAGAAAAATGACAATTTGGCCTGGAGGATTATAGACGGTGAGGCATTCATAATTCATCCCAAAGATGGTCTTATTTATCCATTAAATCGAACAGCCACAAGGATCTGGGAATTGGTGGATGGAAAAAATTCCGTTTCCGAATTAGTTGCCAAAATAGAAGAAGAGTTCGAGGAAGATAAGGAAGTTATTGAGAAAGACATTGATTCATTCCTTAAGGATTTATTGAAGACAGATTTGATTGTAAAGGTAGAGAATAATCGATAAATGCGATAAATAATATGAACGCTATTTCTCAAAAAGCAGAACAAAAATTGGATTTATTAAACCAGAAATCTTTGGATAGATGTATACCCCTTAATGCACATTTTGATCTAACTTATAATTGTAATTTAAGATGCGTGCATTGTTATGTGACTAAAGATAGGAAAAGACGAGAATTGGACTACGCAGAAGTAACCGAACTTTTAGACCAGTTAGCCCAGGCCGGTTGCCTTTGGCTTACCTTAAGCGGCGGCGAGATCTTAACACGGCCGGATTTCTTTGATATTGCCTTTTATGCCAAGAAAAAATGTTTTGCCTTAAGGCTGTTTACCAATGGAACGCTCATTGAAATAGACACTGCCAGTAAGATGGCTGAATTATCTCCATTGACTATTGAGATAAGCCTCTATGGCGCCTCCGAAAGTACCCATGAAACGATAACCCAAATCAAGGGCTCGTTTAAAAAGACATTAAAAGCAATAGAATTGTTAAAGAAAAAGGGTTTGAGGGTAATTCTGAAAACTATGTTAATGAAACCCAATATAGATGAATTAGAAAATATTTTTAAACTGGGCAGAGATTTAGCAGTAGAGCATCAGTTTGACGTGGAAATTTGTCCTAAAAATGACGGTTCATTGGAACCGACGAAATATCAGCTTCAGGATGATGATCTTTTGGAATATTTTTTAAACGATATACCACAGAGAATGGAATACGAAGAAGAAGAGCCGCGCGATTCAGCACTAAAGAAGCCAGTATGCTTTCCCGGAACAAATAGTTGTGCTATATCTAGTTATGGAGATGTCTATCCCTGCGCAATAATGCTGCTTAATATGGGCAATATCCGCAATAAAAAATTTAAGGATATTTGGTATAACGAAACCGCTGATTTGTCCATCTTGCGTCTAAAAAGGCAATACCAGCATTTTCCGCAGTGTCTTAATTGTACGCTTATCTCTTATTGCAGGCGCTGTCACGGAAAGGCGATGCTTTTTCAGGGCGATTTTTTAAAATGCGACCCTTTGGCATACAGGTTAGCAAGGATTAAGAAGATAGTGAATGCGACAAGGAAGAGGGAGGTAATATGGAAAGAAAATCTCACCCGACAAGAAAACAGTATGAAAAGCCAATATTAGAAGCTACAAAGGTATTAGAAGTAAGCGCTCAAACCTGTTGTCTTTCTGGATGTCGAAACATAATACGTAAGGCACAAGGCAAAAGCCAGGCGAGCCTAACCAATTCTTAATCAAAGAAAACTCAAAATATTTTGTGGAAGGTATGCTTAATTAATATTTATTTTGCCAGATTAAGATTTCTTCTTTGCCCATTATTTTTTCTAATTCTAACCAATCCTGACTGTCTAATAAAAAGCGATACGTCGGAGAGCAATATATTATTCTGATTCTGCGGGGATTTATCCTTAAAGATTTTTTTATTCTTTCAAGGACTGTTTCCAATGTCTTATAACCAAAAGGGTCATACATAAAGAAAATCGTCTCTTCGTTAATCTCAAAATTGGCCGCATCAACATTGATTATTTCGATAGGGGCTTTATTAAATTTCAGACTTTTTTGATTCAACCGTGCTATAGCAAACATTTCTTTGTCTAATTCTATACCGATAACCTTTTTTAGCTTATGCTGTGCCACGGCAAAAACTACTCTTCCTTTGCCACAGCCAAAATCTATGAATACGTCATCGGGCACCAATCTTAAGTAATCAATTATTTTCTTTATGTTTTTATACGAGAGCGGTTCATAGGGGTTCATATCTTTATATGTACTCTGGTCTTCTTTGGGATAATAATGCCTACTTGTTTCTATGCCCAACTTTTTATCATAATAATGATCTCTAACTGTTAATATCAAAGTGCGAATAAGCCATGGAAAAAGACTAACAAAGCTAACAAAAAAATCTTTAAATACATATGCGACTTTATATAACAGCCAATTTTCAAATTTTTTCATATCCAGTCCCGATGTCTTATATTTTGCAAACCAAACTTTATTTGCAGGGTTAGAGTTTAGCCAAACTCCCTTGTTCTCGCCCCTTTTTTAGGGCAAATTTAAAAGAAGATAAACTTAAAGGCAGAAGTATAATTGAAAAAAAGAAAAGAAGTAAACATTCATTTTTAAGCTTGGCTAACGTATATCCCTTGTACACCGCCAGCTGCATTGCCCGGATGGCATAGGTAATGGGCAGGAACTTTGCTGCAAATTGCAGGAACGCCGGCATCACCCCAACCGGAAAATAAACCCCGCCGAGAAGTCCCTCTAAATTATTGATTATCCAGCCCAGCGGATTTCCTCTTTTAAAGACAATAACAAAGCTTGCTGAAAGTATGCCTAAACTGCTGAAAGATATTATCGTTAAGATAAGAACCACCGTAGCGGACAAAATGTTTATATGAGAAAAATTTATCTTAAACAAAAATACACCCGTTCCGATATATACGAGCACATTTAAAGTAGCAAAAATGAGATTCCATAAGCCCATGCTTAAGAGGATGATATAGACTGGTGTAGGGGTTATTAAGAGTGATTCTAATGTGCCTTGTATCTGTTCGTAATGGATACGTGCAGAAAAAGAGCCAACCCCGGTGCCGATATAACTGAAGAAGGCCATGCCCAAAAGTACATAGGAGAAATAATTTATCCCGTATTCTTCAAGATGCCAGTTCATTTTATAGCCGAATAATTTGTCAATAAAGTAATAAATAAGCAAAGATACCATTACGCTAAAGATGTTAAAAATAAAAGCAAATTTGTAGCTGGCTTCGTTTAAAAAATCTTTTTTAATTAAAGCAAATATTTTTTTAAGCATTTTGTGTGAGTTTTAGATAAATCTCCGCCAAATCCGCAGAATGAGAATTTGCCTTATTTTTTAATTCTTCTTTAGTGCCGAAACCAAAAATTTCGCCCCGGTAAAGAATGAGGAATAAATCGCATAGATTTTCTGCTTCCTCTATATTGTGCGTGGTAAAAATCACTGTTTTTCCTTCATTGTTCAAGCGCCCAATATACTCCCTTAATTCGCAGGCAGAGTTATAATCTAAGCTTTTAGTCGGCTCATCCAACAAAAGTATTTCAGGATTATGTAGTAATGCCCTTATCAGGCAGAATTTTCTCTTCATCCCCGTGGAATAACTATCAAAGCGCCTGTCTCCATAATCTATTGCAAATAACTTAAATAATTGCCCAAGCCGCATTTGGATTTCTTTTTTATTTAGACCGTAAAGCGCAGCAAAGAATTCTAAATTTTGATTTCCGCTAAGCCGGCTATAAAAAGTTCTTTCCTCTGCGCTGGCTAAGCCAATTATGGATTTTATTTTTCCATCGTCTTTTCCTACCAGGTAGCCGTTTATCTCTACCGCGCCGGAATCAGGGAGGATAAGGGTTGAGATTATTTTAAGTAGCGTGGTCTTTCCTGCGCCATTTGGTCCGAGAATCGCCAGGGATTTGTATTTTTCCAAAGTAAAATTGATATTTTGCAGGGCAGTAGTTACTGTCATTTTTTGCCCGGGAAAACCGCTTAAGATAAATTTTTTACTTACATTTTTAAATTCTATAATTACGCTCATCTTTTTACAATATTAACATAGATTATATTTTTATACAACAAGATTTGGCTGATAAGAAAATGTTTTCAAAAAAACATTGACAATATACTTTTTTATTGTATTATGTTTATATAACTCATTGTTTTGCAGTAACTTAAGAATTCGGCAAAGCCTCATTGATAATGAGAAAGTTTAGCATAATAAGCAAGAGATAGAAAAGGCAGAACAACTGAGGGACAAATTAGAAGTAATCTTGGATTCAAATAAGCCCATACCCATAGAAGAAAAGGTTAAAAAATGAGAAGAGGTTTATTTTTATTTTTATTTTTTGCGCTTATTGTTTCTGCCTATGGCCAAGACTTGGAAGGGGCGCGGCAACATTATTTAAAAGGCCAAGAATATTACCAACAAGGTGATTATAAGGCAGCACAGGAAGAATTTAAAAAAGCGCTTTCTGCATTTCCTCAAGAAGAAACTAGGCCTAAATATTTAGAGAAGATTTCGCAAAAAGAAAACACATCAGACAAAGAAGGCCTGGTTCAGGCCCCGGCGCCAGCAGCGACAAAAGAAGAGCCGACTGCCTTACACTATACCATTGGCGTGGGCGATGTGTTATACATTTCTGTCTGGCAGGAGGATAAGTTAAGTCAGGATGTAATTGTCCGCCCTGATGGAATGATTTCTTTTCCTTTAGCTGGCGATGTGCCGGCAGCGGGCTTAACCCTTCCTGAATTAGACGAGGAGCTTACCAAAAGACTGGAAGAATTCATCCGCTATCCTGAGGTTTCCATAACGGTAAAGAAATCCGGCGGCCAAAAAATCATTGTTTTAGGCGAAGTTACCTGGCCGGGAGTTTATTATGTTACCGGTTCAAGGACGGTGTTGGAGGCGGTTGCCTTAGCCAATGGATTTACTCCCCATGCGGTACTTTCGAGTGTAATTATTGTGCGGGGCGACAAAAGAAATCCGAAAGGCATAAGGGTTAATTTATCCCGCGCGATAGAAAAAAATGATTCAAGTCAAAATATTGTTTTACAGCCGGAAGATATTGTTTATGTTCCCAAAAAATTTATTGCCAATGTCAATTATTTTATTTCTCAATTTATGGCGCCCATAACCAGTGAGGGCGAAAGGGCAGCAACCATCAGAACTACGCGCTGGTAGTTTAATTTAAAGATATGCCGGAATACGAATTAAATATAAACGATTACTTACGCATCATTCGCAAAAGAAAAATTATTATTATCGTTACTACCTTGGTTGTAACAATAGGCAGTTGGTTTTATCTTTCTACCATA
>JAMWDD010000056.1 GCA_023818885.1 Candidatus Omnitrophota bacterium
AAGTGAGGAAAGGGTAGATGACGACATTAAAGAATGATACTTTAAATAAGAGAAAGGCACCCGGGTCAGCACGTCGGCCAGAAGGGACTTTAATCTCTCATAAGAAGATATGCAGATTCTGTAGAGACGGTGTGAAGACAATCGATTACAAGGATACCAAACGGCTCGAAAGATTCATCACCGAAAGGGGTAAAATTTTTTCCAGCCGTTTTTCCGGTAATTGCGCCAGGCATCAGCGGATGCTGGCAAAGGCAATAAAAAGGGCAAGGTTTATGTCGCTTCTTCCTTATACAAAGATATAAATGATGGAAGTAATTTTAAAACAAGATGTAGAAAAGTTAGGCAAGGCCACAGATATCGTAAAGGTAAAAGACGGCTATGCCCGAAATTATCTTATTCCCCAGAATCTGGCAATACCTTTGACCCCGCAAAATCTGAAAAAGATTCAACGGGAGAAAGAAGTCAAACTTAAGGAACTGGAGGAAAATAAGCGCCAGGCATCGGAGTTGGCGCAGAAGATAGCCGGTAAATCCTTTACCATCGCCTGCCAGGTGCACGAAGAAGATAAATTATACGGTAGCATCACCTCCCAAGAGATTGCGCGCGTCCTTGAAGAAGAAGGCTTTAAAATTAATAAGAAATGCATTCTTTTGGAAGAACCGATAAAATCCACCGGCGTATATGAAATACCAGTCAAATTACATCCGGAGGTAACCACCCATATAAGGATATGGGTGGTAAAAAAGTAATCTGAGAAATGGCAGAGATTATCTTAGAAAAAATTCCGCCGCAGAATCTGGAAGCAGAGATGGCTGTTTTGGGCGCGATGATGCTGGATGAAGAATCCATGGCGGTAGCGGTGGAGATGTTAGACAGGGATTGTTTTTACAAAGAGGCCCACCGCAAAATATTTGAGGCAGCGATAAATCTTTATAACGAAAACAAAGCAGTTGACCTTATTACTATTTCGGATGAATTAAAAAGGACCGGCCAATTGGATGAGATAGGAGGTGTGAGTTTTTTAACCCAATTAGTAAATTCTGTCCCGACAACCGCAAATACCCAGCACTATGCGAAGATAATCAAAGAAAAAAGCATCTTAAGGTCTTTGATTAAAAACGCGACCCAGATTGTTTCCTTGGGTTATGAATCGGAAGCAAATATTCAGGAAGTTTTAGATCAAGCAGAACAGCTTATTTTTGAGATTGCTGACCGCAAGCCCAAAGGGACAATTGTGCCTTTAAAAGAGATTGTGAAAGATAGCATTGAAACCATCGACAAGTTATACCAGAAGAAGGCCCATGTCACCGGCATACCTACGGGTTTTGTAGAGTTTGATATTAAGACCGCCGGGCTCCATCCTTCAGACCTGACGATTATCGCCGGAAGGCCCTCCATGGGCAAGAGCGCTTTTGTTTTAGGAATTACGGAGCACGTCAGTGTCATAGAGAAGATTCCCGTGGCTTTTTTTAGTCTGGAGATGTCTAAAGAGCAACTTGTGCAACGGCTCCTTTGTTCGCATGCCCGGGTGGATGCCCAGCGGGTGCGCACGGGATATTTTTCTCCTTCTGACTGGCCCAAACTTACGGCAGCCGCCGGAAAAATCTCCGAGGCGCCTTTATTTATAGACGACACACCCGCTCTCTCGGTCATTGAATTACGTGCCAAGGCCAGGCGATTAAAAGCCAAACATGACATACAATTGATTATCTTAGATTATCTGCAACTCATGCGTGCCAGTTCTACAAAGAATGATAATCGCCAGGAAGAAATTTCTGAGATATCGCGTTCGCTTAAGGCCCTGGCGCGAGAACTTAATCTGCCTTTGATTGCGGTAAGTCAACTCTCCAGGGCCGTAGAATCAAGACAGGATCACCGGCCGCAATTGTCTGATTTAAGGGAATCCGGGGCGATTGAGCAGGATGCAGATGTGGTCGCACTCCTTTTAAGAGAAGAGTATTATTATCCTACTCCGGAAAACCAAGGTATTGCTGAGGTAAATATCGCTAAACAGAGAAATGGGCCGGTCGGCACTATCAAATTGACATTTATAAAAGAATACACCCGCTTTGAAAATTTAAGTCGGATTGAAGAGTAGAATAATTACATTGATTTTTAGCAAGAAACCTGTATAATATTCCATTATGCGAAAAAAGACAATTCTCTATTATTTATTTTTTTTATGTCTTATCTTTAATCTGATTATCCCTGCCTTGATTTGGGAAAAATCAGCCCGAATTTCTGCCTTCGCCGCTTCTCAAGCCGAAGAGAAAATAGTTACTGCCATTGAGGTAAAAGGCAACAAATCTATCAGCCCCAATACGATAATCTCAAAGATCAAGACCAAGGTCGGCAGTCCTTATTTAGAAAATATTGCCAGTGATGATTTAAAGAGATTGTATCTTTTAGGGTACTTTAGCGATATCAAAATTGACACCGAGGACTACAAAGACGGCATAAAAGTCATCATTACAGTGGTAGAAAAGCCGATAATTGAGAAGATAACCTTTGAGGGGATGAAGAAATTATACTATCTAAAACCGGAGAAACTAAAAGAATCATTGAAGTCAAAAGAAGGTCAATACCTTGATTATAATACCTTAAAGGATGACGTCCTTACTTTAAAAGGGATGTATGAGAAAAAGGGTTTTAGCGACTGTAAAATTGATTACAAAATAGATTTGGCTGCGGAAACGAACAAAGCCAAAGTTAACTTTGTTGTTGATGAAGGGGTAAAGTTAAAGGTAAGAAGAATTTATATTTCTGGTAACAAGACATTTAAGGCAAGACGCATATTAAGATTGCTTAAGACAAAGAGTAGCTGGCTTTTTAATCCCGGCGTTTTAAAAGACGAGGTATTTGAAGAAGACATTGAAAGGATAAAATCATTTTATCAGAGGGAAGGTTTTGCGGATGTAAAAGTAGATTATGAAATGAGCCGCCATCCCAAAAAACCGCTTATTTATATCACGATTAACATAGAAGAAGGTAAAAGATATTATGTTGGCACCGTCACCATACAAAATAATCAATCTATCCCTGAAAAAGAGATTAGGGATAAATTAAAAGTAGTTATTCCGGGAAAGGTTTTTAGCGAGGAAGGCTTGCAAGAGGATGTGAATAATATCCTTTCCCTTTATTTTGACAAAGGATATATTATGGCGCGGGTTTCGGAGACCACTGCGCTTAACCCTGCGACTGGCAAAATAGATATCGCCTATTATATCATCGAGAACGAAGTGGCTTATGTAGATAAGATAAAGATTCGCGGTAATCTAAAGACTAAGGATAAGGTTATCCGGCGGGAGTTAAAGATATTGCCAGGAGATAGATTTGATGGTGAAAAATTAAGAAAGAGTAAAGAACGGCTTACCAATCTTGGCTATTTTGAAGAGATTAGTTATGAAACCGCACCCACATCTGTTCCCAATAAGCGGGATTTAATCGTGGAGGTAAAAGAGGCAAAGACTGGTTCTTTTTCTTTTGGTGGCGGTTATAGTACGGTAGATGAATTATTAGGATTTATTGAGATAGAACAGAAGAATTTTGACTGGAAGAATTGGCCATATTTTACCGGCGCAGGCCAAGATTTAAAATTGCGCGCACAGTTAGGAAATATCAGTGAGAATTTTGAATTGAGTTTTACTGAGCCCTGGCTTTTTGATTATCCTATCGCCTTCGGTTTTGATGCCTATAAGCAAACCCATGACCGGGAGGAAAACATTGGATACGGTTATCGGCAAGATGTAATAGGTGGGGATTTACGTTTGGGTAGAATGCTCACTGATCACTTAAGTGTCAGTATGATGTATAAATATGATGTGATTAAAATTAGCGATATTGCTCCCGAGGCAACCAATGATTTGCGCAAGGAAGTAGGGAAAAATGCCATCAGCAGTATCAGCTGGGGTTTGACTTTTGATAGCCGGGATAATGTGTTTTTTTCTCGAAAAGGTGATTTACTGACGGCTTCGGTGGAATGCGCGGGTTTAGGCGGAGACAGGGATTTCTATAAATTCTTTAGCCGGCTGAGCCACTACTTTCCTTTATTCAATGATTCGGCCCTGGAACTCAGATTAAGGGTTGGTTTAGGCGATGCTTATGGCGATACCGATGAAATACCTATATACGAAAGATTTTTTACCGGCGGTACATATTCAATCCGAGGTTATGATGAACGCAGTATTGGTCCTTTTGACCCGACCTCCAAGGCCCCACTTGGCGGTGACGCGATGCTGGTAGGCAATATAGAATATACCTATCCCTTATTGGATTTTTTAAAATTAGTGGTTTTTTATGATACCGGCAATGTCTGGGCAAAAATTGATGATTTTGGTAAAGACAAACTTTATTCTGGCATAGGCGTGGGGGTAAGATTAAAGACACCTATCGGTCCGTTATCTTTAGATTACGGTATCCCTTTAGATAAACAGCCCGGTGAAGAAAAGAAATCGAGCGGTAAAGTTCATTTTAGTATGAGTCGCGGTTTTTAAGAAAGGAGGAGTTGAGTGAAAAAGACATTATTTTTTTGCTGGGGGTTATTTTTTGTTTTGGTAATGCCTGCACTTGCCGCGGATAAAATCGGCCATGTGGATTTGGCCCGTCTCTTTGATGAATACGGTAAGACCAAAGAGTACGATGCCATATTAAACAGCAAAGAGCGGGCTTATGAGGCCGAAAGGGAAAAAAAGGTAAATGAGATAAAACAACTCCAGGATAAATTTAATCTCTTAAGCGATAAAGAAAAAGACGCCAAAAAAATAGAATTAGAAGCAAAGGTCAAGGCCCTGCAAGAATTTGATAATCAGAGACAAGCAGAATTGCTTAAAGAAAGAAATGAGAAAATCAAGGAAATATTAAAGGATATTGAGAAAGCAGTGAGCCAATACGCCAAATCTCAGGGTTATACCTTTATCCTCAACGACCGGATTTTAGTTTATCAGACAAAGGATACCGATATTACCGATAAAGTTTTGGAGATATTGAAAAGTAGTTATAGTTATAAAGGTAAGTAGTAATGCGCCTGACCTTAAAACAAATTGCTGATTTTGTCCAGGGTGAAGTCAAAGGCGATGCAGATATAGTTATTACCGGTGTAAGTGGGATAAAAGAAGCTAAAGAAGGCGATATTACTTTTTTGGCCAATACGAAATACGCTCATTATCTGGAGCAGACCCAGGCATCCGCAGTTATTACTTCAAAAGAAATTACCACCTCTTCCCGGCCAATAATCCGCACGGAAAATCCTTCTCTGGCCTTTGCCAAAGTCGTATCTTTAATTTCTCCTCCTCAGACTAAGCAGCCTGAAGGTATACATCCCAGCGCTATCTTAGGCAAAGACGTAGATTTAGGTAAAAATGTTGCTATTGGCGCTTATACGGTGGTAGAAGACCATGCTTCTATCGGCGATAATACGATAATTTATGCGGGCTGCTATATCGGCTATAATTCTAAGATTGGCAAGGACTCGATTATTTATCCGCGCGTTACGATAAGGGAGGCCGTTACTATTGGTAATCGTGTAGTTATCCATAGCGGTTCCGTGATTGGCTCCGATGGCTTTGGTTTTGTTACTATTGACGGTCTACATCAACGCATCCCCCAAATCGGAACGGTAATTATTCAAGACGATGTGGAAATTGGTGCCAATGTAACGATAGACCGAGCAAGATTTGAAAAGACAATAATTGGCAAGGGTACAAAAATAGATAATCTTGTTCAGATAGCACATAACGTGGTTATTGGCGAAAACTCCATAATTGTGGCTCAGGCCGGGATTTCTGGTAGCACTACTTTGGGTAAAAATGTAATTATTGCCGGTCAGGCAGGCCTGGTGGGACATATCAGCATAGGAGATAATGTGGTGGTGATGGCCCAATCAGGAGTGAGTAAGTCCATACCTCCCAATACCAAGGTATGGGGTTATCCGGCAAAGGAACATACCGAGGCCAAGAAGGTCAATGCCTGTGTGCAGAGATTGCCACATCTTTATAAGGTGGTTGAGGATTTAAAGAAGAAGATTCAGGAATTGGAAGAGCAATGTAAGAAAAAATGAGCGAGAATCAAAAAACTATAGCCAGACCAATAAAATTAAGCGGGGTAGGATTACATACCGCAAACAAAGTTAACATCAATTTTAAACCCGCCGGCATTGATGAAGGGATAAATTTTATTCGCGTTGACCTACCCCAGAAGCCAATTATCAAGGCAGAGATTGATTATCTGGTTACACTTTCCCGCGGCTACCGCCGCACCTCGGTGGGAAAAGACGATGCGGAAATCCATACGATTGAACATCTAATGGCTGCCTTGGCAGGTCTGGGCATTGATAATTTAAATATCGAGATTGACAATAATGAAATTCCGGGGATGGATGGAAGTAGTCTGGATTTTATTAAGGCGATAAAAGAGGCAGGTATTGTGACACAAGCCAAACCCCGCCATTACTATGCCATCAAAGAGCCGATCGTCATTTCCGATGACGGCGCTTATATCGCCGCCTTGCCGGCTGATGGATTGCGTATTTCTTATACCTTAAGTTATAACCACCCCCTTTTAAAGGCGCAGTTTATGGATTTTTCTCTTGAACAAAATAATTTTGAAGAGGAATTGGGTCCGGCCAGAACATTTTGTCTGGAGGATGAGGCTAGGAATCTGCAAGATAAAGGTTTAGGTAAAGGAGCAAGTTACGAAAATACACTCGTAGTAGGTAAGGATGGCGTAATTAAAAACAAACTGCGTTTTCCGGATGAATTTGTCCGGCATAAGATTTTGGATTTAATCGGCGACCTTTGTCTTTTAGGTGTAGCGCTTAAAGCGCATATCTTTGCAATTAAAAGCGGACATGCCTTGAACTTAAAATTATTATCCAAAATTAAACAGCAGAAAGACCGCCAGAGTTTAGGCGGGATAAAACTGAATTATGAACCGGGATTTGGCACGGAGTTTGATGCGGCAACCATTATGAAGATACTTCCCCACCGGCCACCATTTTTATTTGTGGATAAAGTAATTTCATTAGAATACGGTAAGCGTATCACCGGATTAAAAAATGTAACCATAAATGATTATTTCTTTGATGGCCACTTTCCGGGAAAACCGATTATGCCCGGCGTTTTGATTATTGAAGCCATGGCACAGGTGGCGGGGATTATGATGCTTTCTTCAGAAGAAAATCGCGGTAAATTGGCATATTTTCTGGCAGCAAATAATGTAAAATTTAGAAAGACGGTTGTGCCGGGAGACCAGTTGATTTTAGAAGCGGAAGTGGGAAAATTAAAATCCAAGACCGGCCTTGTCTATACGCGGGCTTTGGTGGAGGGGAAAGTGGTGGCAGAGGCAGAATTAATGTTTGCTCTCGTAGAGGATTAACCATGGCAAAGATCCATCCGCAGGCCATCGTTTCAAAAAAAGCAAAACTTGCCGATGATATAGAGGTTGGTCCTTATACGGTAATTGGTGACAATGTTTCTATTGGTGCGGGGACAAAGATCGGTGCTTTTTGTGTTATCGATGGCAATAC
>JAMWDD010000057.1 GCA_023818885.1 Candidatus Omnitrophota bacterium
TATTTTAAATTATATCACAAAAATAAGCATTTGCCAGAAAAAAATTTCACCTAAAGATAACTAAAGATGTAAATCCTTATTAATATTAGAGTTAGATAAGAATATCAAATAATTTTTGTTTAGAATTTTGTCCCTTTAGGAGATTCACCGAGGATTGCGGAATACCAAAATACTGTGCCAATATCCTTACTACTGCCTGATTGGCTTTTCCTTCTACGGGTTTTTCTTTTACCCACACTAAAAAGCTATTTTGGGCTATCTGTTCAACCCTTTGCTGTTTGGCATTAGGTCTTACCTTAACCGATATTCTCATAATTGTTTATCAAAATTTGGCCATTGTCTCCCAAAAAGCACTGATAAGCACAACCTCTATAAACCTTCAACTACTCCGGTAACCTCATCAGGATATGAGGTCCTACGTTTTTTAATGTAATTAATTGTTTGGTATATTCTCTGCCTTTTGCTAAAAGCAGATTTTATCGCTAGATTTTTAAGAAAAAATATTTTTAAGACCTTTTGCCTGAATAAAAAAATATAACCCAAAACAAAAATATCATAGATAAATATAAACGGCAGATGTAAGAGAAACCCCCACAAAGTTTCATTTTTAATAATAGTTAAATATCTATTTTTTATCAAATCAAAATTTAATTCATCACTTATATAAAACCGCGCAAATTTCCTGCCTTCTCGGACATCAGCCCTTACGGTTTTACCCCTGGCATGATAGGCTATCGCGGTGGGGATATAATATCCTTTCCAGCCAAAATTTTGCGCTCTCCAGGCAATATCTAAGTCTTCGTAAAATATATTATAGTCGGAATCAAAGTAATCGGAGTTAATTTTAATTTCTTCCAGCATCTTACGCCGGTAAAAGGCCACCGCACCATTTACACCAAAAATATATCCTTCCTTATCAAATTGTCCTTTATCTTTGAGCCCATATCCTCTTTCTTGGGCAGTGCGGAAGATACTTAAAAATAAACCGGTGGTATCTATTGTTTTTTTATCTAAGCGCAAAATCTTTCCGCTTACCATACCAATACCGTTATCAATACTAAATCCTTTTTGTGCGTGTTTAATAAAATCACTCTCTAAGATTACATCGTCGTTGAGGCAAAGGATAAAATCTCCGCTACTTATCTCTATGCCGATATTTAAGGCCTGAGCATAGTATAGATTCTGCCTGCTTTTATATAATTTAATATTGGGATAATTTTTTTTGATATTTTGGCTGAAATTATCATTTAAAGAATTATCTACCACGATTATTTCTTGTGGCTTTATGCTTTGCTCATTTATTGAGTCTAAACACAGCTTAATATACTCACTTAAGCCAGCCGTAACTACAATAACACTAATCCTCTTATTTATTGACGCCTTTTCCATTTTTGCATAAAATTATAGCATAATGCTCGATACATTGTTAATCTTCATATTCATCCGGCCATTTATCTGTTCTTTGGCCTTTCCTTTTGCTAATTTTATCTATACATCCCTTCTTTTATTTTTTATGCTGGTCTGGATAATTAAAAGGGGTATTTCTTTTAAAGACAAAGCAGCACTAAAATTGCCCTTAATATTATTTTCTCTTTCCTTGGTCCTCTCAATATTATTTTCCATAAATAAGCGGGTCAGTTTACCGGAATCCTATAAATATGCCTGCGGAATTTATTTATTGCTTATTATTTCTAGTTTATCACTAGAAGAAAAGGCGCATATTAGACGCATTCTTGTTTTTACTGGCTTTATCATCGGCATCCTTGCCATATATCAATATTTTTTTGGTTTCAGGCATACCCTTGGTTACTTAAGGAAATATGGCCTCCTTCAACCCTTTACCTTGGATTATTTACAAAGTAAAAGAATATTTTTTCCATTCGTTACGCCGAATATCCTCGGAGGATACTTAGGCATAATCCTACCACTTACTTTAATCAATCCGAATAGATATACATTATTATTTATTTTTCCCTTTGTACAGGCCTTGGTGCTTACTAAGTCTATTTCTGCCTTATTAAGCTTTTTATTAGGATTTATGCTTTATCTATATCTACAAAAAGAACTGAATAAAAGAAAGATTATTTCTTCAAGCATATCCTTCATCGCCTTCTTTACAGCCTTATTGTTCCTTTTCTTTTTACGCACAACTACCCCAAAACAACACCTGCAACCGCTGTTTTCATTATTTATGAGATTAAACTACTGGAAACATACATTTAAGGTAATCTTAGATTATCCTTTAACCGGCATAGGCATTGGAAACTTTAATCTTATGCAATCCCGTTACGCACACAATTCTTATCTACAGTTATGGGCAGAAACGGGGATAGTGGGTATTATTTCTTTTATCTGGCTGGTGGTTGCAATAATAAAATCTGGGCTCAAAAGCAATAATCTTTATAAGAATATATTCTTAACAAGCATTGCCATATTCTTAATCCATAACCTCTTTGACTTTAGTTTCTTCCTCCCGGAAGTAAGCATTATCTGGTGGGTAATTTTAGGCTTGTTTTTATAACATATCCGCTATAAGTTTTCCGTCTAATATTGTATCTTCCATGGAAAGGTAACGCCAAGAGCCATAACGGCCGCAAAGTATAACGTTATTTAAAATAAGGAATTTTAAAATATTTTCTCTTGTTTCTTTATAATTGGCATCATAAATCGGGTAGCCATATTTTATATCGTTTATTTCCTGAGCCAAAATTTTATCTTTTTTAGACAAGATACCCGCCTTTTCTAAATCTTTCTTTATCTGCTGGACTATATGCGATTTATCAATCGGCTTATCCTTGGAATAAGCGACTTCAATATAATAAGAACTCTGTTTTAAAGAGGGCTGGTAAAAATTATGAAAACATCCTACCCGATAGAAGCAGAATATTTTTTGCGGAAAATATATCCAGTGCCTTCTGAAAGTATCACTTTTTTCTACGCCTAAATTAAGATTAAAAATAGAATTCCATCTTAGCTTTTTAAAAAAGGAGGATATCTTTTTGGGCATCCCCTTTATGAGTTGAGGCATATCTGGTAAGGGAATAGTTGAAATTAAATAATCAAAGCGCTGTCTTGCTCCTGAAGCCGTCTTTATCTCTTTTCTCTCAAGATTTATTTCGATAATTGGTGAGTTGGTATGTATATTTTTAATCTGCTTGGCGAATGCTACGGCTAAAGCGCTTATACCTCTAATTTTAGGATACCAGAATTTTGCATTATAACCAAGTTGCCAACAGCTTTCTTCCAGTGTCCCTTCAATAACCTGACGCAAAGAAGGTACCGGTATAAAACTACCAAACCAATCACAAGTCAATTCTCGGGGGCTAACCGTCCAGAATTTAGTATTATAGGGAATCATAAAATGCCTGGCGATGCCTTTACCAAAAGTTTGATAAATCCAATCTAAAAAGTTCATATCTTCTTTTTTCTTAGGGTAGCCATTCTTTGCTACTTCAATAAAGCCAAGTAAACACTCTTTAGCAATTCTCGGCGGCAAGGTGTAAAGATTGGCTTGAAAGGGATAAGGGCTAAATCTTTTAGAATGATAAACCCAGGCGCTTCTTTGATGTTCGGATAAATTATCCGCCAGCAAACCCTGAATCAAATTAAATGTATAGTAATGCCTGAAATGAAGTAAATGGCCACAACGGTCAAAGGTAAAACCATTGAGGTTACTGGAACGACACAGACCTCCGACTTCTGGCTCTTTCTCAAAAACAATGCAATCTATGCCTTTTCTCTGTAAATGCCAGGCTGCACTTAAACCCGAAAGACCCGCGCCTAAAACAAAAATCCTTTTTTTACCCATTAGATTTTGAAATTCATCTTCTTTGCCACGATTAAACTCAAAAAACCTACAAAAATGATTATTGCAATGCCAAAATTATTGGAAACGCGGCTAATTAATATTCCCGAAAAAGAAAAAACCGAACTTAATAAAAGCATAAACAACAAAGTTTTTTCTTTAGAATAACCTAACTTTAAAAATCTTAAAGCAAGGTGATCTTCGCTTTTTCTAAAAGCCGACTTGCCTTGAGATATTCTTACTACGATAAGAAAGGCGGTATCAAATATAGGTAAGCCCAAGATCAATAAA
Source organism: Candidatus Omnitrophota bacterium (assembly GCA_023818885.1). Taxonomy (GTDB): domain Bacteria; phylum Omnitrophota; class Gorgyraeia; order Gygaellales; family JAMWDD01; genus JAMWDD01. The sequence goes on from JAMWDD010000057.1 coordinate 4,097, forward strand.
GGACTAAGAAGGGCGAGCGTTCTTTCTGAATTAGCATAACTAATACTTAGGGCAATGGCTGCTAAGATAAAACCCAAGAAATGACTCCCGCAATTTCCCATATAAATTTTGGCCGGCGGAAAATTATAGATTAGAAATCCTAAAATAGCGCCTATCAGGGCCAAAGACATAAAAATAATTTTGATATCATTATTTAAAAAGGCTATTATAAAAAAAGCCAACGCCGCAATAAAAACTACGCCGCCAGCTAAGCCATCAACTACATCCAGATGGTTAATGGCATTCGTAATTCCAATAACCCAAATAAAGGTAACGATTATATTGGCGATATTTCCTATATATATGATGTGAGTTCTGATGTTAAATAGCACCAAAAAGAAAGTAGCAATAATCTGCACCAAAAATTTAGCGGTTACAGATAACTCTTTCCAATCATCAATAAGACCGAAGATAAGCATAATTACTGAGGCCAAAATTATTCCCTGCACTTTCTGTGGTATATAAATGGAAAAAGCCGTTATGCAACCAAGGATAAAGGTAATACCCAAAGCCAACCCTCCAATAAGGGGAATACCCCGCAAAACTAATATATTATATCTTAAAGAAATCTTTCTAAATATCACTATAAAGATAACTGAAGATAAGAAACTGCTTAAGATTGTAGATAGAAACTTAATTAACATAATTTTTGTATTCTTTTATCAAATCCTCATATAAATTTTGCGTTTTATTTACCATCTGTCCAACGGTAAAATCATGACCCAAGTAATTCTTTGCATTTTCGCCAATTACCTTTCTAAGATTTTCATCTTTTAACAAAGAAATCGTCCTCTCCGACATTTTATTCATATCACGCCGGGAAACTAAAAAGCCGGTTTTGCCTTCAATGACCGCTTCGGAAATTCCGCCAGTATCGGTGGCAATAACCACACGTCCTGCAGCCATTGCCTCCAACACCGCGACAGGCAGACCCTCCCATAAGGAAGTAAGCACAAATACATCCAATATGCTTAATATCCGGTTTACATCACGACGCCAGCCAGTTAAAATTACTTTGTCTTCTAAATCTAATCTTTTTATTAAATTTTCAATTTTACGACGCAAAAATCCATCCCCAACCAAAATAAACTTTGTCTCGGGCAGTGATTTATTCACCAAAGAAGCCATCTTAATAAAATCCTCTACTGCCTTCTGTGGTTTAAAACAGGAAACCATGCCCACCACTAAATCATCCGAATTAAATCCCAGTTTCTTTTTTATCCCCGGGTCTTTAATATTGAATTCAGCATAGTTTATTCCATAACGAATAAGCTGATATTTATCTGCAGAACCAATATTATTTACTAAGCCTCTTTGTTTGTCACATTCTGAAACTACAATGAGCTTATGGGTAAAACACGCACAAATTCTCTCTAAAAAAATAAATAACTTACGTTTTAATTCTGATTGGAAATCATTAAAAGACCAACCATGAACAGTATGTAAAATTATCTTTACCTTTGAAATCCTTGCTGCCAGACGACCCAGCACCCCTGCCTTGGAACTATGCGTATGCACAATATCAATGCGGTTTTGCTTAATATATAAGGCGATTTCCAATAAAGCGCATAAGTCTTTTAAAGGATTAATCGGCCGCTCTAAGAAACGTGAACCTTTTATCTTAAGGCCGCTGATGGATAAAGCCTCTTCAATAAGCAATCCTTTATCGTGAGTAAAGAGCAAAACCTCAAACCTCTCTCTATCCAGGCCGCGGATTAAACTGAGCAACTGTTTCTGTGCCCCTCCTAGTTCAAGTTTGGTAATCACATAAAGGATACGGATTTTACGCATAGTTATCTGTCTTCGGCTTTTTAAGGGCTGTGCTCTTTAAAGAAGCGGCCTTCAATATAGGCCTTTGTGCGCGGGTCCTTGGGGTTATTAAATAAATCCTCGGCCGGTCCGTGTTCAACAAGGCTGCCAAAATAGAGAAAAATAACGTAATCAGCTAATCTCCTGGCCTGCCTTAAGATGTGCGTTACTAAAACTATGGAATATTTTTGTTTTAATTCTAAGAAACGCTGCTCAATACGCTCAGCAGAAACAGGGTCTAAGGCAGATGTCGGCTCATCACCAAGAATTATTTCCGGTTCAACAGCCATGCCGCGTGCCAGACATAATCTCTGCTGCTGACCAATAGAAAGTTTCCAAGCTGGACTATGCAACCGCGCCTTTACCTCGCTCCAAAGGCTGGCCTCTTTTAGATAATGCTCCACAACAAAATCTATTTTCTTCTTGTCTTTAATCCCGTGTATACGCAGGCCGTAAGCGATATTTTCATAGATAGACATCGGTAGCACTTGAGGCCTTTGAAAAAGCAAGCCCATCTTTTTCCTGAGACGCGCAATATCGCAGGACGCATCATAAATATTCTCGCCGTCCAGCAAGACCTTACCGCTAACCCTTACGTTATCCTGCAACTCAAGCAGACGGTTAAAAGATTTAAGCAATGTGGTCTTGCCGCATCCGGAAGGGCCAATAATAACCGTTATTTTTTTATCCGGAATATCTATACTGATATTATTTAAAACTTTATGCTCCCCAAACCAGACGCTTAAATTTTTTACGCTAATGTGCGTTTTCATAGCATTATTTGATTATATGGCTGGTAAAACGTTTTGAAAGAAATCTTGCTAAAAGGCTTATGCCCAAAATTAATAACGTCAATATCAATGCCGAGGCGTAACCGCGCTCCTGCACCTCAGGGAAAGGCGTGCCCAGCTGGAAAAATATGGCTAAGGGTAAAGTCGCTACCGGCCTAAATAACGAATAAGGCAGCGAGTCGCTAAAGCCGGCGGTAAACAATACCGAAGCGGCATCGCCTATGCCGCGGCCAAAGGCAACCAGTGTCGCGGCTAATATGGCGGGCCGGGCCTGCCTTAAAATTATCTTTATCGCTGTCTCGAGTTTTGTTGAGCCAAGCGCAAAAGACGCCTCTTTTAATTCCAGAGGTATCATCCTTACGACTTCATCAATACTGCGCGCCAAAATTGGAGTAATTAAAAGTGCGACGGTAATTATTCCGGCCAAAAGCGATGCGCGCAGGCCTAAAAGCGCCATCAGTGTAAAGCCGAATGCGCCATAAACTATGGAGGGTATCCCCCAGAGGATATCTAGGCAGAAACGCACTAAAAACGCAAAGCGTGAATTCTTTCTTAAATACACATTTATATAACAGACAATAGGCAGGCTTATAGATAATGCCAACAATACCGCGCCGATGCCTAATATAAGAGAGCCTAAAATGGCATTAAGCACACCTCCGGATTTGCCTAAATAATATCCGCCTTGAGGGGTTTTGGTAAACATATCCAAATTTAACGCTGGCAGGCCCTTGAATATTACCGTGGCCAGAATAAAAATCAGACTGGCGGCGACAATAA
>JAMWDD010000003.1 GCA_023818885.1 Candidatus Omnitrophota bacterium
GAGACAGAGTTAAGGTCGCTTAAGATTGTCCGCAATTATATAAAGTATGCGGAAGGTTCGTGCCTTATTGAGTTAGGAAATACCAAAATTATCTGCACAGCGACCGTTGAGGAGGGGGTGCCGCAGTTTTTGCGCGATACAGGATGCGGCTGGGTAACGGCGGAATACGGGATGCTTCCGCGTTCCTGTAGCGTGCGGGTGTCCAGAGACAGGACTTCCGGTCGCACCTTTGAAATTCAGCGGTTGGTGGGGCGCGCCTTGCGGGCAGTTGTAGATTTAAAGGAAATAGGAGCGCGCACCATTTGGCTGGACTGCGATGTGCTGCAAGCCGACGGTGGAACGCGTACTGCCTCCATTACCGGCAGTTTTGTTGCTTTAGTAGATGCTTTGAACAGATTGTATAAAAGCGGGGTTCTGGGAAAAATACCTTTAAAGGACTTTGTAGCGGCCACCAGCGTCGGTATTGTGGATGGCGTTGCTTTACTTGATCTCTCTTCTGAAGAAGATATGCGCGCAGAAGTAGATATGAATGTGGTGATGACCGCTGGCAGCAAATTTATTGAAATTCAGGGAACCGGCGAAAAAGAGACCTTTGACAAGGCACAGATGGATATGCTTTTGGCATTAGCCGAAAAAGGCATCAAAGAATTAATTGACTATCAGAAGAACTTACTTAAGGATATACCATGGCCGGATTAACAGAGTTAGTTGTTGCTACGAGAAATAAAAAGAAATTACGCGAGATAAAGGACCTGTTAAAGGGCCTTCCTTTAAAAATTACTTCTTTGGCTGATTATCCTTATGCCCCGCGCATCATTGAAAATGGCCGCACCTTTCAAGAGAATGCCCGCAAAAAGGCCTTAAAAATTGCTGCTTTTACTGGAAAACTTACTTTGGGAGAAGATTCTGGATTAGAAGTAGAAGCATTAGATGGCAGACCAGGGATTCACTCATCACGTTTTTCTGGCAAAAACAAGAGTGATTTACAGAATAATCTTAAATTATTGCGGCTTTTAGCCGGAATCCCTTTAACCAAGAGAAAAGCACGTTATCGCTGCTGTGTGGCCTTGGCAGATAAAAAAGGATTGGTTTTTGAGGCAGAGGGCAGTTGTTCTGGTTTAATTGGATTTAAAATGCAAGGAGATTCCGGATTTGGCTATGACCCGCTTTTTGTCATCCCTAAATATAAAAAAACCTTTGCCCAACTTGGCGAACGTCTCAAACATAAAATGAGCCACCGCTCCCGCGCCCTGGAGAAATTGCGCAGATTTATTACTTCTTATCTTTAAAATAACTTTTGATATTTTTTATCAATTCTTGCGGGATACTTGAAATGTGATATTTCGGCTTAAGGAGGGTCCCGTCCACTTTCACCAAAAGATAATTTCCCGTTAAAAAAGTAGTAAAGCGCCGGGGGTCTTGGGAAGTAAGAATCAACTTAGGGTCTATTTCGCTAGTTAAGACAAGATTCAGTTTTCCCTCAAAATCAATACTTCCTTCGCAAAATAGGGCCATTTCTTCACTTTTTAAAATTGCGTTATCAGTATAGATGATTTTTCTTTCAATTTGAAAATCAGCGTAACCTTCTTTAAAAATTACCTTATGAAAAGAGGGAAGAAATAAAAACTCACCCAGACCCTTAAAAAGATTAAGTTCCCATAAACGGCCCTCCTTTAGCGTTAAAAAGCCCTGTACCTTTAGATTGTTTAAATCCTTTAAGGTGCCTTGAGAATTCGCTTTTATATTCAGAAGCCCAGAGATATCTTTTTCTTTTAAAGGCCCTAAATCTTGTCTTAGTTTAGCCAGGTCAATATTGTTTGCCTCAAATCTCATATTAAAAGGCGGGTCAGCAATTTCTAAATTTGCGATGAGGTCAAAATTGATTTTCCCATTATAAGCATAAGCCAGGCCCTGTTTAACTTTGAGCAATTTATTTTCCTGTTCTAAATCAATAAATAAATCTTGTAATTTATAATTTGCAAAGGAGAATTGTGGTGCGGCTATCTTTAAATTCAAATCCCAGTTGCGGTAATTCCTTGATTGAGCACTTACAAATCCGGAAACATTGCAGGGGCCATCCAGTTGAAATTTCTTTATTAGATTTTCCAATTGTCCGGGTAGAAGCGGTGCGATATCTTTAGGATTGGTACTCACCGCAAAACTGAGGTTAAATGAAGGGCTGTCTTTGTTGGTAATATCAAGAGTGCCATTCAGTTTAAATACATTTTTCCCGACGCTTCCTTCCACGGAGTTTAGCCAGATATTATTCCCTACGATTTTTAAATCGGCATCAAGATCTGTTTTTCTTGAAGAAAGATGAAAAATCAAGCGGGGTTGTTTATAGGAAATGAGTTTACCTTCTGATAAATATACTTCTTTTTTATAGGCAAAGGTAAGATCTTTCCACACCAGCCCATCTTGAGAAAACAAAAGGTCGGTTTTTATCTCGGTAAGGGGAGATTTTAGATAAGGGGTGATGATGCTTGCGTCTTTTATTTGCACCGTGCCTTGGGCATTTAGAGATTTATTGGAAGAGCTATAGATATCCATATTGAGATTCATTTCTCCTTGGATTTTAAGGACATCACCCCATGCCGGAAAAAGGCCAATGAGGTCCGGGAGTTTAAGGTTTTCTGAGGTGATATTTAAACTGAAGTTAGGAGATTTAAAATTCTGGATTGAACCGCTAAGATTAAATCGCGCGTTAACGGCCTCAAATTTTGCTTGAAGTATGTTTAGTTTGTCTTTTAGAATTGTGCAGTCCAGATAAATATCTTTTAGATAGCCAATCTGCTCAATGATATCCACACCGTAAATTTTTCTGAAAGAGGTGGTCCAGCCAAGATTTTCTAAGTATGGTTTGTATTCTGCCAATATCATTGAATTAGATTTTAATTGCACTTTTAATGTCTTTCCCGCGATGTCATATGCCCCAGCCATATTTATTTTTGAAGGTAATTGGTGGGCATTGGGGATTTTTGCTTCTAACAGAAATCTTGCCTCTTTTTTAAAACCGAAATCAATGCCCATATCTAAATCCACCAGTTCTTTTTTGTATGGCGGCAGGATATTCTCATCGCTAAATTGGATTCTTCCCGCCTGGATGCGGATTTTTGCTACCAGAACCATCCATCTGGATTTTTGGCTTGGTTTTTTTGTAAATAAAGGCAAGAGGTTTAAGGTCTTATCTTTTTGGTATCTTAAATATATTTTGGGCGAATCAATTCTGATTAGCGGGATGATGACCCTATTTTTGCTGAAAGGCAGGATTAACGGATTAAGGCAGATCTCCTTTAGTTCTAAAGTAATATGTTGTGTATCTTTTATTTTATCGTAGATACTTAAGTCCTGAATGACCAGACCTTTAAAAAGATTATATCTTAATCTTTGTATCTGGACATCCTGCTGGAAATAATCTTCTAATCCCGCGATAATTTTTTCCTTTAATACTTTAGGCAGGAATATATTGTTAAGATAGATAAGCCCCAGGGAAAGGAATAAAAAGACAAGTAACACTATTACAATAATGATATTTTTCTTTTTCATCGGTTGAGGCCATTATACACTACTTACTTTTGATTTGCAAGAAAACACAGGGATGTCTCTCTTCGAGAAAATTATCTAAAAGAGAACAAGGCGCGTCCTTAACTTTTATTTGAAAAGCACATTTATTTCTGCTATAATTTAGAGGCCTTTTTTAAGAGAGGAGAAGAGATGATTGGGCGTTACTGTCTTCCTAAGATGGCCGGTATCTGGCAGGATGAAGCAAGATTTAAGAAGATGTTTGATATTGAGATGCTTGTCTTGGAGGCTCTGGCAAAATATAAACAGATTCCTCAGCAGGCATTTAAACGAATTAGGAAGAAGGCGCGCTTTGATGTAAAGAGAATAAGTAAGATTGAGAAAAAGACACAACATGATGTAGTTGCTTTTGTTACCAATATTGCACAATATATAGGGTCAGATGCGCGGTATCTCCATCTCGGCCTCACTTCTTCGGATGTCTTGGATACTGTCTTGGCCCTGCAGATGCGCCAGGCCGGTGATATCCTTATAGAAGATATAAAAATTTTATTACGCTTGTTGAAAGAAAAGGCAAATAAATATAAAGACATGGTTTGTGTGGGCAGGACGCACGGCGTGCATGCTGAGCCGATTACCTTTGGTTTAAAATTGGCCCTCTGGTATGATGAACTGAAGCGCGATTTAGAGCGATTAAAACAAGCCCAAGAAGCCATTTCTTTTGGTAAGCTTTCCGGTGCCGTAGGAACATACGCGCATCTGGAGCCAGAAGTGGAGGCGTATGTCTGTAAAAAATTGGGCTTAAAGCCGGTAAACATCGCCACCCAAGTTATACAGAGGGATGGGTATGCCCAATATCTCCTGACATTAGCAATTATCGGTTCCTCATTAGAGAAATTTGCCCTGGAGATAAGACACCTACAAAGGACAGAGGTGCGGGAGGTAGAAGAGCCATTTACCGAAGGGCAAAAGGGCTCATCCGCCATGCCGCACAAAAGAAATCCAGTGGTCTGCGAACGCATCTGCGGTTTAAGTCGGATACTGAGGGCAAATGCCTCTGCCGCCTTGGAAAACAACGCCCTTTGGCATGAGCGGGATATCAGCCATTCTTCGGTTGAACGCGTAATTATTCCCGATAGCACAATTGTTTTGGATTATATGCTGCATAAATTTATTGAAGTGATTAAAGGTATGACGGTATATCCGCAAAATATGCTTGAGAATCTGGCTAAGACCAAAGGTCTAATTTTTTCGCAAAGGGTGCTCATTGAATTGATGAAGCGAGGATTCCCGCGGCTTAAGGCATACGATATTGTTCAGAAAGCAGCGATGAAGGCCTGGAGGGAACAGATAGATTTCAAAGATGCATTGTATCAGGAAAAAGAAATAAGGCACAATTTTAGCAAAAAAGAATTGGAAGAATTGTTTGATTTAGATTATTATCTACGCCATGTAGATAAAATTTATAAGCGCGTGGGGATTTGATGGAGGTAGTAAAAGATGGGGGTAGTAAAAAAAGAAAAGATTTACGAAGGTAAGGCAAAAATACTTTATGCCACAGAAAACCCCGAATATCTTATTCAATATTTTAAGGATGACGCTACTGCCTTTGATGCAACCAAGCGCGGCACCATTCAAGGCAAGGGTATCTGTAACAATCGTATTTCCGCGCAGTTATTTCAATTGTTAGAAGAAAAAGGGATTTCCACCCATTTTATAAAATCCTTAAGCGAAAGAGAAATGTTGGTTAAAAAAGTAGAGATTATTCCGGTAGAGGTAACTATACGTAACATTGTTGCCGGCGGCATGAGCAAATTATTGGACCTTGAAGAAGGGATAATCTTAGATGCGCCAGTTTTAGAATACCATTATAAAAATGATAAGTTGCACGACCCATTAGTCAATGAGTACCATATCTTGGCTTTAAAGATTGCTTCGCTGGAAGAGCTTGATGCCATCAAAAAAATCTCTTTTATGATAAACCAGATACTTAAAGATTTCTTTGCCAAAAAGAATTTAGAGTTGGTGGATTTTAAGTTGGAATTTGGCAGATATAAAAATAAACTCGTACTTGCAGATGAGATTTCTCCCGATACCTGCCGCCTTTGGGATAAAGAGACAAAACAGAAATTAGATAAAGATAGATTCAGAAGAGATTTGGGCAATGTGGAAGCCGCTTACCAAGAGGTTTTAAAAAGGGTCTTGAGTTAAAACTAATTTCTCCAAAATCCCCAAAAATTCAAACCATCCTTAAGATTAAGGAGTTCTATGCGCTGGCAGATTGAGGTAAGGGAGTCACCCGGCATTTTTGATGCGGTGGGTGAAGGCATTAAGAAGGATATTCTGGACTTAGGCATTAAAACCGTTGAAGAAGTCCGTTTTATCCAGGTCTATATTATTGAAGGTGATCTTTCTGAAGACAAGATAAAGAGGATAGCCGAAGAACTTTTAGTGGATAAAGTTACCCAAATTTACAGTCTTAATCCCACTATAATTAATGAAAAAAAGTGCCATACCATCGAAGTTGCCTATAAGCCAGGAGTGATGGATCCGGTAGAAGAATCTACTTTAAAAGGGATTAGGGATTTAGGGATAGAGGATGCGGTTTTGGTGAGAACGGCAAAAAAATATCTTCTCCGAGGAAATCTTTCTCAAACACAACTGAAGACGATTTGCGAGAAGTTGCTTTACAATAAGCTCATCCAGCACATCGTGGACACAGCCTTGCCTTCGGTTACTGCCGTATCGCTAGATTATGCTTTTAAACTTATCCATGTGGATTTATTGAATGCCTCAGATAAAAGGTTGCTTGAAATCAGTAAAAAAGGGCAACTCTTTTTAAATTTAAGCGAGATGCGCCAGATAAAAAGATATTTTAAGCGTTTAAAACGTAATCCTACAGATTGTGAGTTGGAGACTATCGCCCAGACCTGGTCTGAACATTGCGGACATAAGACATTCAAAGGAAGGATAGAATACCGCGAAGAAATCCGAAAGAAATCCAAAACAAAAAAGATAAATAACCTTCTTAATTCGACGATAATGAAGGTTACAAAGGAGTTAAACAGACCTTGGTGCGTTTCAGTATTTAAGGATAATGCGGGAGTAATCAAGTTTGATGAGAAATATAATATCTGTTTTAAGGTTGAAACCCACAATCATCCTTCTGCGCTTGAGCCCTATGGCGGAGCCAATACCGGAATTGGTGGAGTTATCCGTGATATCTTAGGCACCGGCCAAGCGGCAAAGCCCATTTTAAATACCGATGTATTCTGTTTTGGTCCCCCCGATTATCCTTTTCGCCGACTGCCACCGGGCGTATTGCACCCTAAGCGCATTGCCAAAGGCGTGGTTTCGGGTGTGCGGGATTACGGCAATAAAATGGGTATCCCCACGGTCAATGGCGCCGTCTTATTTGATGAGGGCTATGTTGGCAATCCTTTGGTTTATTGTGGTACATTAGGGATTATTCCGGAGGAAAAATCATTTAAAAAAGTCTATCCGGGTGATTTAGTGGTTTTGGTGGGCGGACGCACCGGCAGGGATGGAATTCATGGTGCAACTTTTTCATCTGGAGAACTAACTGAGGAGTCAGAACAAATCTCCTCAGGTGCAGTCCAGATTGGCAATCCGATTACTGAGAAAAAAATGCAGGATGTAATTTTAAAGGCGCGCGACGAGGACCTTTATCATGCAATTACTGACTGTGGTGGCGGTGGTTTGTCTAGTGCCGTGGGTGAGATGGGTAGGGAATTGGGCGTAAGAGTAGATTTAGAAAAAGTACCTCTGAAATATCAAGGGCTTTCTTATACGGAAATCTGGATTTCTGAATCGCAGGAAAGGATGATTTTGGCCGTGCCAAAAGAAAATATAAAAAGACTCCTTGAGCTTTTCGCCGAAGAAAATGTTACTGCTACGGTTATCGGTGAATTTACTTCTACCAAGCGACTCCAACTTTTTTACCAAGGCAATTGCGTCTGTGATTTATCAATGGAATTTTTACATGAAGGACTACCGCGGATTACTAAAAAAGCGGTTTGGAGAAGCGCCAGATTAAAAGAGCCGCGATTTAGTCCCCCCAAAGATCTAACCTCTTATCTTAAGAAAATACTCAGTCATTATAATGTTTGTTCTAAAGAATGGATTATCCGCCAATATGACCACGAAGTTCAAGGCGGCTCGGTAATCAAGCCTTTAATGGGAGTTAATAATGACGGGCCAATGGATGCGGCCGTAGTAAGGCCGCTACTTTATTCTAAGAAAGGCGTAGCGGTATCCTGTGGCATAAATTTTAAATTCGGCCTTATCGACCCTTACTGGATGGCTGCCTCTTGTATTGATGAGGCCCTGCGCCAGATTATCGCGGTCGGTGGTTCACTGGATAGGATAGCATTATTAGATAATTTTTGCTGGGGTAATCCTGACAAGCCCGATAGATTGGGCAGTTTAGTGCGGGCTGCCTTTGGCTGTTATGATATTGCCAAGGGTTTTGGCGTGCCTTTTGTCTCCGGAAAAGATAGTTTGAATAATGAATACAAAGTTAATCATATTTCTAAGGCAATCCCGGGAACGCTTTTAATTTCAGCGTTTGGTGTAATCAATGATATTACCCAGACGGTTACGTTGGACTTAAAAAATCCTGAGGATTTAATTTATGTGGTGGGATTGACTTATGATGAATTGGGCGGTTCGCATTATTTTGATATTTTGGGTTATGTAGGAAACGCTGTTCCCTACGTTTATCCCAGGCAGGCAAAGAAAATTTTTAGATGTTTAAATTTAGCCTGCCAGAGAGGTTTAATCAAAGCCATGCACGATTGTTCAGAGGGAGGTCTGGGTGTGGCACTTGCGGAAATGTGTTTTTCCGGCGGATACGGGATGGATATATTTTTGGCAGAAGTACCTTATCAAATTAAAAATGCAAAATTAAAAACTAAAAATTTAAGAAATGATTATATTTTATTTTCTGAGTCAAATTCTCGATTCATCGTAGAGGTAGAAAGAAAAAGACAGACAGAATTTGAAAAATTATTAAAAGGAATTCCTTTTGGTCTCATTGGTTGCGCTTCAGAAAAGAAAGAATTTAGGGTTTTCGGTCTGGATAACCGCATTTGTGTACATTGCGGAATAGACGAACTAAAGGAGGCATGGCAGAAGCCATTGAGCTGGTGATGAAGAAACAGGTTGTACAAAGTAATTTTGCGAAGGAAGAGCCGTGGCGCATCTTCAGGATTATGTCAGAATTTGTGGAAGGATTTGAGACCCTTTCACAGGTAGGTGAGGCGGTCTCTATCTTTGGTTCTTCGCGCATCAAGCCAATAGATAAGTATTATAAGTTAACAGAGAAGATCGCCTATTTATTGGCAAAAGATGGTTATGCGATTATTACCGGCGGAGGTCCCGGGATTATGGAGGCAGCCAATAAAGGCGCAAAAAAAGCCGGTGGTAAATCTATTGGTTTAAATATTCAGATACCGCAAGAACAAAAACCAAATCGTTATGTTACTACGCTTATTGACTTTCATTATTTTTTCTGCCGCAAGGTCATGTTTGTAAAATATGCCAAGGCATTTATCATTTTACCCGGCGGCTACGGGACGCTGGATGAGTTATTTGAGTCATTAAATTTGATTCAGACAAGAAGGATTGGCACATTTCCCATAATTTTAGTAGGTAGTGACTACTGGAAGGGTTTAGTTGATTGGCTTAAAAAAACAGTCCAGGCCAAGGCCTGTATCTCGGAAAAAGACCTTAAAATATTTTCTATTGTTGATGAAGCCGATAAAGTAGTTAAGATTATTAGGACGTTTTATGGTCGCCAGGCCTAAAGTTTTAGTCTTGCGCACTGCAGGCACGAATTGCGATAAAGAAACCGCCTTTGCTTTTGAAGCGTTGGGGGCGGAAGCGGAGTTATTGCATATTAATGTCTTAATAGAAAACAAAAAGAAACTCTTTGATTTTCAGATATTGGTAATTCCCGGAGGATTTTCTTACGGCGATGATATCGCTGCCGGAAAGATTCTGGCCAATGAATTGAAATATAAACTGTCGGATGAATTGAAAAAATTTATTCAAGGTAGGAGATTGATTTTGGGAATTTGTAATGGATTCCAAGTTTTGGTAAAGGCAGGAATTTTGCCGGGAAATAATGAATTTAAACAAGAGGTTACATTAGCGCTTAATGATTCAGGAAGGTTTGAAGACCGTTGGGTGTATTTAAAAAATCAAAAATCAAATAGCAAAAATCAAAAATGTGTTTGGGCAAAGGATTTGCCAGAAATAATATATCTTCCGGTTGCACATGGAGAAGGAAAATTTATTGTCCAGGATAAATCCGTCCTAAATAGATTAATGGAAAATGGCCAGATTGTCTTACAGTATTGTAACGAGGAAGGTAAACTCACCGGCTATCCTTACAATCCTAATGGTTCAGAGTTAAACATTGCCGGGATATGTGATGAGACAGGCAGGATTTTTGGCCTTATGCCGCATCCGGAAAGGCATTTTCAGGATACCCAAAATCCTAAATGGATGAGACAGAAGAAAAAAGAAAATATTACAGATGGGGCATTGATATTGCGTAATGGCGTGGAATATGCGAAAAAGAATTTGTAGCGAAAAACTAAAAGAGCATTGTGGTTTATTCGGGATATTTGGTCATCGCGATGCCAGTAAAATCACTTATTTAGGGCTCTATGCCCTTCAGCATCGGGGAGAGGAGTCCTGTGGTATTGTATCTGGGGATGGGAAAAGGATGTATCTGTGGCGCGATATGGGTCTGGTGGCAGATGTTTTTAATGAGCATAATCTAAGTGCCCTTCCGGGAAGGTTGGCCATCGGACATACGCGTTACTCTACCACGGGTTCCAGTGTATTAAAAAATGCCCAGCCGCTTTTAATTGATTGCCTTAAAAATTCCATTGCCATTGCCCATAATGGAAATTTGGTTAATTCTGTTGTCTTAAGACAGGCCCTGGAGAAGACGGGTTCTATATTTCAGACCACTTGCGATTCGGAAATCATTGTGCATCTGATGGCGCGTTCAAGAGAAAAGACTTTTGTCCGTCGTTTAATCTCTAGTCTTAAAAAAATAAAAGGTGCTTATTCTTTATTATTAGCTACAGAGGACCAAATTATTGGCGTCCGAGACCCCTATGGCTTCCGGCCTTTATGTTTGGGTAAATTGGATAATGCCTGGTGTTTAGCTTCAGAGTCCTGCGCCTTTGATTTGATTGGCGCAAGGTTGGTGCGGGATATAAGGCCCGGAGAGATAGTATTTATAAATAAGGCCGGAGTCAGGTCGTTTGAGCCGAAAGAATTAAAGGCGTCGCACCATGCCCACTGTATTTTTGAGCATGTTTATTTCGCCCGACCAGATTCCATTATTTTTGGCGAGACCGTGCATCTGGTAAGGAAGAAATTAGGCCAGCGATTGGCGCAGGAACACCCTGTAGATGCGGATATTGTAGTCCCGGTGCCAGATTCTGGTACCTCTAGTGCATTGGGTTATAGTTATGCCTCAGGTATTCCTTTAGATTGGGGAGTAATCCGCAATCACTATGTCGGCAGAACCTTTATCCAACCCACACAACAGATAAGGGACTTAGGGGTAAAGATAAAATTCAATATCCTAAGGGATGTGGTAAAGGACAAACGCGTCGTAATTGTAGACGATTCCATCGTGCGCGGAACAACCTCAAAAAAAAGGATAAGGAATTTTAGGCAAGCAGGTGCAAGAGAAATACATTTAAGGATATCTTGCCCGCCACACAAATTTCCTTGCCTTTACGGCATAGATTTTCATCGGCCTGATGAACTCATTGCCAATCGCTATTCTTTAGAAGATATCAAGAAGTTTTTAGATGTGGATAGTTTAGGATATTTAAGTTTAGAGGGAATGCTTACTTGCCTGAAATACCCGAAAAGCGATTATTGCACGGCTTGCTGGACCGGTGATTATCCGATTAAACCCGAGAAGACCCAGGAAAAATTTTCGTTAGAAAAATACTGCGGGCAAGGAGAGATTTGATGAAATTGACTTATAAAAAGGCCGGGGTGGATATAGACAGAGCAAATATGTTTGTGGAGAATATCAAGCCCTTAATTAAAAAAACCCACGATATAAATGTCTTAGCGGGAGTTGGTGGATTTGGTGGTTTATATAAATTTGAGAAGGGATATAGAGAACCAGTACTCGTTTCATCCACCGACGGAGTGGGGACAAAACTTAAGATTGCTATTGAAGTAAATAAGCATGATACAGTAGGTATTGATTTGGTAGCGATGAATGTAAACGATGTGCTTTGTGCAGGGGCAAGGCCATTATTCTTCTTGGATTATATTGCCTGCGCAAAATTAAGACCCCCGATATTAACGGAGGTTATAAAAGGAATTAGCCAGGGCTGTGTTGAGGCAGGTTGCGTTTTAATTGGGGGAGAAACCGCCGAGATGCCTGGGATGTATAAAGAAAATGATTATGATTTAGCGGGCTTTTGCGTGGGGGTGGTTGAGAGGAGTCAAATTATTGATGGTGCAAAGATAGAGGCAGGCGATAAAGTCATTGGCCTAGAATCAAGTGGCCTGCATTCCAATGGTTTTTCTTTAGTAAGAAAAGTATTTTCTAAAAATGAAATTAAAAGATTGACTCCTGAATTACTCAGGCCTACCCGTATTTATGTTAAACCCGTCTTGGCTTTATTGCAGACGAAGGACAACAAGCTAGAGGCCGGCATCCGCGGCATCGCCCATATTACAGGCGGCGCATTTTATGATAAGATATCCAGAATTTTACCTGCCCATATAAATGTAAGGATAAATAAGAATTCTTGGATTGCACCCAAAATTTTTCAACTTATACAAAACAAAGGCAATATAGAAGACAAGGAGATGTACCGCACCTTTAATATGGGCGTGGGTATGGTATTGATAGTTAAGCCAGAAACCGCCCCGCACATAATTTCAGCACTTTCTAAATTTAAAATAAAGTCCTGGGTCATCGGCGAGGCAGTGCGAGGTAAAAAAGAAGTAGAAATTGTGTAAGTTACACACATACTTTAACATTACTAATTTATTATGAGGGTTTTGGTTATTGGTTCAGGGGGCAGGGAACACGCGCTCGTCTGGAAGATAAGACAATCTAGATTATTGGATAAACTTTTTTGCGCACCCGGCAATGCCGGCATTGCCAAAGATGCGGAGTGTATTGATATCCAGGCGGATGACATACCCCATCTTTTAGAATTTGTGAAAAAAGAAAAAATTGATTTTACGGTTGTCGGTCCGGAGGCGCCTTTAGATAAAGGGATTGTGGATGAATTTACAAAATCCGGGTTTAAGATTTTTGGCCCGACAAAAGAGGCGGCACGACTGGAATCCAGCAAGGTCTTTGCCAAAGAATTAATGCAGGAATTTGGCGTACCTACTGCTGATTTTAGAGTTTTTGACGATGCAGATAAGGCAATAGATTATATTGACACCAGGACTCTTCCTTTGGTCATCAAAGCAGATGGTCTGGCAGCCGGTAAAGGTGTTTCGGTAATAAATGATAAGGATAAGGCTAAAGATACCATTCATTCTCTAATGAAAGACAAAATCTTTGGTCATGCCGGAAATCGCGTGGTTATTGAGGACTGCTTGGTGGGAGAAGAGGCATCGATATTAGTTTTTACTGATTCCCGCCAGGTTGTTCCTTTGGCCTCAAGTCAAGACCACAAAAGGGTCTTTGATAATGACCAGGGTCCTAATACTGGCGGGATGGGCGCTTATTCTCCGACACCGGTAGTTACACAAACTTTATTTAATGAGATTTTAGAGAAGATTATTTTTAGGATAATCAATGGTCTGGTAAAAAAAGGCATTATTTATAAAGGTGTACTTTATGCCGGAATTATGATTACCAAAGACGGTCCCAAGGTCTTGGAATTTAATGTGCGCTTCGGTGATCCCGAGACACAGGCAATATTGCCGCGGCTGGAGACCGATTTATTAGAGGTAATGTTGGCAGTAGCAAATGAAAAATTAATCCGCTATAAGGCATTGAAATGGAATAACTCTAGTTGTGTTTGTGTGGTTATTGCTTCAGGGGGTTATCCCGGCGATTATGAGAAGGGAAAGGTTATTAGGGGCTTGGATGAAGTAGCAAAGATGAAAGATATTGTGATATTTCATGCAGGGACAAAAAAGCAAATAGTAGAAGGCAAATCGCAGATTGTCAGCAATGGAGGCAGGGTATTGGGAGTAACGGGTTTAGGAAATAATATCCAAGAAGCCATTGAGAGGACTTATCAGGCAGTGGATAAGATTCATTTTGCAGGGATGCATTATCGTCGGGATATCGGCTATAAAGCCCTGAAAATAACCGCAGAACAGAAAGGAAGGCAATGAAGAGACCGGTCAGTATTGTTTTAGGCAGTAAGACGGATTTGAAGACCATACGCGAGGCAATAAAATTATTAAGAGAGTTTAACGTTGGCTTTGAAATCAAAATTTTATCCGCACACCGGACACCCAAGGAATTAGCAGCGTATGTAGAAACTGCTTCTTTAAAAGATACGAAGGTCTTTATTGCTGCCGCCGGTGGCGCCGCGGCCCTGGCGGGTGTGATTGCTAGCCACACAACATTACCAGTTATCGGAATTCCGATTGAGACAAAGAGTTTAAAGGGCCTGGATTCACTTCTTTCAACTGTCCAGATGCCTGCCGGGGTGCCGGTTGCCTCCATGGCAATAGGTAAGCCCGGAGCCAAAAATGCTGCTTTATTTGCTTTGGAAATTTTAGGTCTTACTGATAAAAAGATATCCCAAAAGTTAAGCGCATTAAAGAAAAGGACTGCCGCAAAAATTAAGAGCATAAAAATAAAATTATGACTTCAACAGAGATTATAAAATTAGATCCTCAGAATCCGGAGAAACGAAAAATTCTTTATGCAGCGCAGATTTTAAGAAGGGGAGGGTTAGTTATTTTTCCCACTGAGACGGTCTATGGAATCGGAGCCAATTTGTTAAAAGAAGCCACTATCAGAAGACTTTATCAAATAAAACAAAGATCTCCAGATAAGCCATTTTCTATACATATCAGCAGAAAAGAGGAGGCAGAGAATTATGCCTCTGATATCCCGGCAGTGGCATATAGATTGATGGATAAATTCTGGCCGGGTCCCTTAACACTAATTTTAAAATCCAATTCCGGCAGCGTCGGTTTAAGGTTTCCAGATAACGAAATCGCACAAAGATTAATTAAGAGCGCGGAGGTGCCGATTGTTGCACCTTCAGCCAATATTTCTGACGCTCCCCCACCCATAAATTTCGAAGACGCAATCAGGGGTTTTAAGGGATTAGTTGAGTTAGGCATTGATGGCGGGAGGACAAAATTTGGCCGGGAATCAACCATTGTGGATGTCAGATTAATGCCTGCCAAAATTGTCCGGGAGGGCGCGATTAAGAGAGAGGATATTGAAGATATTTTAAACAAAAAAGTTATCCTTTTTGTCTGTACCGGAAATTCCTGCCGTTCAGTAATGGCGAAATTTTATTTAGAAAAAAGATTAAAAGAATTAGGCCGCCAAGATATAGAGGTTTTATCACGCGGGATTGCTGCCTACGAAGGTTTAGGCGCAACCCCGGAGGTAAAACAGATTTTAGAAGAGCAGGGTATTGATAGTTCTTCCCATATCTCGCAGAGATTAAGTCCGGCGGCAATCAAAAAGTCAGACCTGGTCTTGGTGATGGAAAAACCTCAAGAAGAAGAAGTCCGGCGGCTGGTTCCAGAAGCAGAAAATAAAGTTTTTTTGCTTAAAGAATTTGTAAAATTAGAAGGCATAGATGCAAATATCTATGACCCTATTGGCAAACCCCTTGAGGTCCATCGGGAAACTTTTATGGTAATTAAAGAGGCAATAGAGAGGATGTTAAAGATAATATGAAAAAAATTATTATTGGCAGTGACCACGCGGGTTTTAGTTTAAAATCGGAATTGGTTATTTTTTTAAAAAAGAAAGGTTTTAGCGTCAAAGACATCGGTACTTACAGTTTAGAGAGTTGTGATTATCCATTAATCGCTTATAATTTAGCAAAAGAGATTTCTCAGGCGAAATTTAAAAGAGGAATATTGATTTGTAAAACGGGTATTGGTAATACCATTGTGGCCAATAAACTAATAGGTGTGCGGGCAGCGCTTTGTTATAATATAAAGGCGGCGCGACTTTCCCGGCAACACAACGATGCCAATGTTTTGGTTTTAGGTGCGGAGTTTGTAAAGTCGGCTTTAGCCAAGCGCATTGTCTGGACTTGGCTCATCACTCCATTTGTAGGCGGCAGGCATTTAAGGAGGATAAGACAGATTAAAAGGATAGAAAGAGGTCTTAAATGAAACACATCGAAAAAATTGACCCCCAAGTATATCGGATTTTAAGCGATGAGTTATTAAGGGAACAAAAAAATCTGGAATTGATTGCCTCAGAGAATTTTACCAGTTTAGCCGTTTTAGAAGCACAGGGTTCGGTAATGACTAACAAATACGCCGAGGGTTATCCTAAGGCGCGTTGGTATGGCGGTTGTCTTTATGTAGATGAAGTTGAACGGTTAGCAATTGAGCGCGCCAAAAAATTATTTGGCGCAGAACACGCTAATGTGCAGGCCCATTCCGGTACACAGGCAAATATGGCGGTGTATTTTGCTTGTCTTAAGGCCGGTGATAAAATCCTTGCTTTAGATTTGGCTTGCGGCGGAC
The DNA here is from genome assembly GCA_023818885.1 of Candidatus Omnitrophota bacterium. Lineage (GTDB taxonomy): Bacteria > Omnitrophota > Gorgyraeia > Gygaellales > JAMWDD01 > JAMWDD01. The sequence goes on from JAMWDD010000003.1 coordinate 16,249, forward strand.
ACCTCAGTCATGGCCATCCCCATAGTTTTTCCGGGCAGTTTTATAAGGTATTTACTTATGGCGTAGATAAAAAGACCGAGTGTTTGGATTACGATGAGATTTTATTTTTGGCAAAGAAACATAAGCCCCGCTTAATCTTAGCCGGCGCCTCTGCTTATCCCCGCAAGATGGATTTTAAAAAATTCCGCCAGATCTGTGATAAGGTCGGTGCATATTTATTTGTGGATATGGCACATATCGCGGGTCTGGTGGCAGCCGGCCTACATCCCTCACCCGTTCCCTACGCAGATTTCGTTACCAGTACCACCCATAAAACCCTGCGCGGGCCAAGAGGTGGCTTTATCCTTTGCAAAAAAGAATTTGCGAAGAAAATTGACCTGGAGATATTTCCCGGGATACAAGGTGGGCCATTGATGCATGTGATTGCCGCTAAGGCAATTGCTTTTAAAGAGGCAGCCACGAGAGCATTTAGAATATATCAGGAAAGGGTAGTTGAGAATGCGCGCGTCTTAAGTGCGGCTTTAGAAGAAAGCGGTTTTCGCATCGTTTCCGGCGGTACCGATACCCATTTATTCCTCGTGGACCTGAGACCAAAGGGGATAAGCGGAAAAGAGGCCTCTGATGTTTTAGAGCAGGCAGGTATCACGGTAAATAAAAACCTCATTCCTTTCGATGAAAGACCACCGGCCGTAACTAGTGGAATTCGGCTGGGAACCCCGGCAGTAACCACGCGTGGGATGAGGGAAAAAGAAATGCGCAAGATCGCACAATTTATCCATCTCGCAATAGAAAATCGCTATCATCCAGAAAAACTATCGGCAATAAAAAAAGAGGTCCTTGCCTTAACTAAAAAATTTCCTTTGTATCCGGAGTTGAGAAGCAGATGAAGAAAAAAGTTAGACGGCCAAGTTGGGATGAGTATTTTTTAGAGGTTGCTTCTTTAGTTTCTAAGCGGGCCACCTGCTTAAGGCGTCGGGTCGGTGCGGTCCTGGTAAAAGATAAAAGGATATTGGCTACCGGATATAATGGTGCACCTTCGGGCTTAAAACACTGTATTGATATCGGTTGTTTGCGGGAAAAATTAAAAATTCCGTCGGGTGAACGCCATGAACTCTGCCGGGGGCTACACGCCGAACAGAATGCACTTATTCAGGCCTCTTTATATGGCGTAAGCGTAAAAGACAGCACACTTTATGCCACAAATCAACCCTGTGTTATCTGTGCCAAGATGTTGATTAATGCAGGAATAAAGGAAATTGTGATTTTGGATGGATATCCTGACAAATTGGCGCAGGAGTTTTTAAGAGAAGCAAAAATAAAGGTAAGAACCCTAAAAAAAGTAAATGACCCAATGTCCAGAATTGGGACGGCGGGGTGAGAATTTATTTGTCAGCCGAATTTAGGATTTAGAGCGAAGCGGCATGAAGTGTCCTTATTGCGGTTATAAAGAGGATAAGGTTGTAGATTCACGTGCTACTGCTGAGGATAGTGCCATCAGACGCCGACGCGAGTGTTTAAAGTGTGGGAAGCGTTTCACCACCTATGAGTATGTAGAAGAGGTCTCGCTTATGGTGGTTAAAAAAGACGGTCGGCGCGAGCCATTTGACCGGAAAAAAATTTTATCCGGCATCTTGCGTGCCTGCGAGAAGAGGCAGATAAGCATGGAAGAGATTGAAGGCATGGTTACCTCTATCGAACGGGCCATCCAGAAAAAAACCGACCGTGAGATAAATTCGCGGGAAATCGGCGAGATGGTGATGGAGAAATTAAAGAAGTTGGACGATGTTGCCTATGTGCGTTTTGCCTCCGTTTACCGGCAGTTTAAAGATGTCAGTCAATTTATGAAAGAATTGAAATTAATCTTGGACAAGGAGAAGAGATAATGGTGGAGATGGAATTGAATAAAATTATCATTGATGAAATGCGCCAGGACCAGGTAATTGTACTTAAGGAAAAGGGCGGGGAAAGACTCCTGCCGATCGTTATCGGCATAAACGAGGCCTCGGCAATAAAACTAAAAATAAGCGGTTTCCAGCCACCCCGGCCGCTTACCCACGACCTTTTATACAATACAATTGAGAATTTAGATGCAAAATTAGAAAAAGTGATTATTGATGATTTAAAAGATAATACCTTTCATGCAAAATTGGTGGTGAGGGTAAATCACGCCTCAAGCCCTAAACTTATTGATGCGCGTCCTTCGGATAGCATTGCCTTGGCAGTGCGTGCGAAAGCGCCCATCTTTGTAGAGGAAGAGGTCTTGAATAAATCGGAACTGTTAAATCCGGATAAATAATTTAAAGATGCGGATAGGTATAATTTCTGATAGTCATGATAATCTACCCAAGATTGAGGCGGCAGTTGATTTTTTTAAGAGAGAAAAAGTGGATTTTGTTTTGCATGCGGGTGATTTTATTGCACCCTTTACCATTCCACTCTTTAATAAACTTACTTGCGATTTTTTAGGCGTATTCGGAAATAACGACGGAGAAAAGGCCGGGCTGCTTCAGGCCTCGGGAGGAAGGATAAAAGAGGGGCCATTTAGATTGACCTTGGATGGCAGAAGTATATTATTAGTGCATGATATAAAACAGATAGAAATTCAAAAAGAGAATTCCGCAATTATTATTTTCGGCCATACCCATAAACCAGAAGTAAAAAAAGAAAACTCTAAGTTACTTATTAATCCCGGAGAGTCATGCGGCTGGTTGAGCCAGCGGTCAACCGTGGCAGTGCTAAATCTGACCGACCTGGCGCATTCCTTAATCGAAATCTAATCTTTTTATGCATACCCCCAATCTTATAAAAACAATTCCCTTCTTAAATTTAGTCAGAAGATTTTTAAAAAAGAAAAAAGTTAAGGCATACATTGTAGGTGGGATAATCAGAGATTTTTTACTTAAGCGAAAGAAGGAAGCTCTGGATATTGATTTAGCAATAGAAAAGGGGGCAGTCAGATTGGCTAAGGATTTTGCCCAGACCATCCATGCCGGCTATGTAGCATTGGATAAAGAGCACGGCGCAGCCCGGATAATTAAGAAATACAAAGGTTTTACTTATACGGTTGATTTTACGGACTTTCGCGGAAGGACTTTAGAAGAAGATTTAAAACGCCGGGATTTTACCATCAACGCCCTGGCACAAGATTTATTTGAGCCGGATAGAATCATTGACCCTTATCGAGGACTGGCAGACATAAAAAGAAAAATTATCAGGGTTTTAAAGCCCGATACATTCATTGAGGACCCTTTAAGGATATTGCGCGCCTTTAGTTTATCGGCGATTCTGGGGTTTAAGATAGATAAGGATACTGAAGAATTGGCTGGCCTACATAAAAAAAAGTTAAACGAGGTATCTGCGGAACGCATTCGCGATGAACTCTTTAAGATTCTGCATCAGCAAGATAGTTATAAATATTTGGTCGTCTTGGATGAATTAGGGATTTTATCGGTTATCTTTCCTGAGATAGAGCAGATGCGCGGGGTAGCGCAGGGGCCTTACCATCATTTAGATGTCTGGATGCATACATTGGAAACCATCCGGCAACTTGAGAAGATAATTAAAGCGGCAAAACGTACGAAGCCTTTGCAGGCGTATTTAAATGAGGTGATATCTTCCGACAGAAAAAGGCTTGCCTTAGTAAAGCTGGGAGCGCTGCTACACGATGCAGGAAAACCTCAGAGTATAAAACGCAAAGGAGGAAAAATTTATTTTCACGGCCATGAAAGGATTGGCCGGGAGATCAGCCGCTCCGTCTGTGAACGCCTTAAACTTTCCAATGATGAAAGGATGGCTTTAGAGAAAATGGTTTTCTGGCATTTGCGGCCTGGCTATTTAGCCGATATTAAAGTTTTGAGTCCACGTGCGATATTTCGTTTTTTCCGCGATACAGACAAAGAAGGCGTGGCGGTATTGTTGATTTCTCTGGCAGACCAGCGTGCCACCCGGGGTCCTTTAACCAGTCGGCTAAGCAGGGTCAATCATGAAAGATTGGTGGCTGATTTAATCAAGAAATATTTTAAGTCCTGCAGGAAAGAAAAATTAAAACGTCTGATTACAGGCGATGATTTAATTAAAAAATTAAAACTTATTCCTTCGCCGCTGTTTGCAAAAATTTTAAGCGAGGTTGAAGAATTGCAGGCAGCCGGCGAGATAAAGACCAAGAAAGAGGCGCTGGAAGTAGCAAGGAAGATGATAAGATAGGAGTTTTAAAATGAACATTAAGGGTTGTGAGATAAAGGTTATCGAGGGAGATATCACTGATTTAGCAGTTGATGCAATTGTCAATGCTGCCAATAACAAATTAGTGATGGGTGGCGGTGTGGCGGGCGCGATAAAGAAAAAAGGTGGTAAAGAGATTGAGGAGGAGGCAGTCAAAAAAGGACCGATAAAAATAGGCGAAGCCATAGAAACAAAGGCAGGAAGATTGAAGGCAAAATATGTAATTCATGCTGCCACAATGGGCCTGGACTTTAAAACCGACGAGATAAAGATTCGTAATTCCTGCGCCAATAGTTTAAAATTGGCAGCGAAATTAAATTTAAGGAGTATCGCCTTTCCGGCACTCGGTTGTGGAGTAGGCGGGTATCCGCTTTTGGCGAGTGCCAAGATTATGGCGCAAGAGGTCTTGCGGCATTTAAGGCAAGAAAAGACCACTTTGAAAGAAATTATCTTTTGTCTTTATGATAAAGAGGCCTTTGATGCTTTCAATAAAGGAGTAATGAGTTATTTAGAATACATCACTAATAAATTGCAAAGAGGGCCCTTTATTACGGTGGATGCAATTGTAGAAATCAACGACGGCATTGTCTTGATTGAACGCACCAATCCTCCTTTTGGCTGGGCACTTCCGGGTGGATTCTTAGATTATGGCGAGAGTTTAGAGGAGGCGGTAAGAAGGGAGGTAAAAGAAGAAACCGGCCTTGATTTGGAAGGATTAACCCAGTTTCATACTTATTCTGACCCTGAGCGCGATCCGCGCTTCCATACGGTAAGTACGGTCTTTATCGCCGAGGGTAAAGGCACACCCCAAGCCGGAAGCGATGCCGGTAGTTTTAAAATTGTAAAACTTTCCAATTTATTAAAACTGGATTATGCCTTTGACCACAAAAAAATTATTCAGGATTACCTAAAATATAAAAAGAAATAAATTACCCTTCGCGCAGTTGTTTCTCGGCATCCACCACATCGCGGTTTATCACCCTGATGGTCTGGCTAATCCTTTGCTTTAGTTCGGATGAACTGGTAGGATTTTCTCGAATTTCCCTTAATATCTGAATCGCCATACGCAGATACCTGACTAATTCTCCTTCATCAGCATCACTAAATTTAAGGATTTTATCAAAACTTGCCCCGCGCATCCAGGCCTCAACACTTGGGGTCAGATGAAAATAGGCTGATTTGCTTTGCGGATAAATCCGGTATCTTGATTCTTTTCGATGTATTGGTAAGATGATTTCTGCACAGATCTGGCTAATCTGCTGAGTGCGCTTAGAAATTTTAGGGCATTTCTGGTTTTTTCGGGGTTCAAAAACCACTGCGGTTGCCAAGACCGCCAGATTAAATTCATCCAATTGCTCGATTATTCCCTCTTGGTGCAATTCACTCAAGATTAATTCGTAGCCGTATAAATTGCGGGCAAATTTTCCTTTATCGGTAAGGCAATTATCTTTAATATAGCCCAATTCTTTTAAGAGTTTAAGTTTTGCCTTGATAAGATTTAGGCCTTCTTGCCTTTTTATTTTATGGGACTGGAAATAATGAAAAGAGCGCGGATAAATATCTAAAAGATTGTCTTGATAATCTTCATAAAGATTAAGAATAGTCGCATAAGAAGTATTAAGTTGACTGCGTACCTCTTCTGGGGGGCCATAAATAATCTGTTTAATCTCATCTAACCGAAAAAGTCGCGGATTTATCCGGCAATAGACAAAGCCCTTTTTATCCATTCCCCGCCTTCCCGCCCGACCAGCCATCTGGTAAAAATCGCGCACCTTTAAATTGCGCACATAACGGCCGTAAAATTTCCTTAAGGTATCAAAGATAACTGAACGCGCGGGCATATTTATGCCGAGGGCAAAGGTTTCGGTGGTAAAAATCACTTTTATCAGCCGACTGGTAAAGAGCCGCTCAATCACTTCTTTTAAGGTTGGGAGCATCCCGGCATGGTGATAGGCAATGCCCCGCTGGATTAGATTTTGCATCCTGAGGGCAGAGGACTCTTGCGTAAGATTAAAACGCTGGCACAAATCTTGAAACATCGCAGCGATTTCTTTTTCTTCCTCATCGCTTAAAAAATTGTAATGCCGCAATTCAAAAGCGAGGTCCTCGGCGCGTCGGCGGCCAAAGACAAAATAGATGCAAGGCAGGCCATCTCTATCCTCAATATAATTTATGAGCGTAGTTAAGCGGTTAGGGTGTGGCGGAAGAGCAGTATGTTTTACAAAGCCAAGTTTTTTTAATTCCTCAAGATTATCCACGACTGCGTTTTGACACTGATATAAAAATACCAAGGGCACCGGCCGCTGGTTTTCAATAACTACCTTTAAAGGTTTTTTATGGATTGACTCAATCCATTGTGAGAATTCTCTGGCGTTGGGAATGGTAGCAGAAAGACACAGCATCTTAAAATGCGCAGGTAAAAATATCAATGATTCTTCCCAGACCGTTCCGCGCTCTAAATTATCAATAAAATGGATTTCATCAAAGATTATCCACCGATACGGCTTTAAGGTTTGAGGTTCATCTAAGATTTTGTTGCGGAAGATCTCGGTGGTCATAATCAGGACCGCTGCCCCGGGGTTTATGGAGACATCGCCGGTGAGTATCCCCACATTATCTTGAAATTGTTTCTGGAAGTCGCGGAATTTTTGATTGGAAAGCGCCTTTAAGGGCGCGGTATAAATTACGCCTTGCTGTTTTTTAAGGCAATCCTGAATGATATGTTCGGCAATCGCGGTTTTTCCGGCTCCTGTAGGTGCGCAGACAATTACCGAATAACCCTGATTGATATAGTCAATCGCCTCTTTTTGAAAACGGTCATAAATCATACGTCTATTATAAGGCAAAATCTGAAAAATTAAAGGGTAACTTTTGCCTCCTTATTTTTGCCACCTCAGAGGCGGGAGAGATTTTTGTTTACATTTTTTCTATTTTAAGTTATAATCAACCTTAATGAAACGCGCTCAACTGTGGCATTTATATTTTTTTCTCTATCTTGTCTTAGGGCTATATTCCATCTTTAACCTCATCCAGTTAAAACTTACCTTTCAACTCATCCGTGCCACAATCCTTTGGTTTCCTGCAGTATTTGGCTTGTATTTGTTTATAAAGGCAAGAAAAAGGTTTAGCCCTTTATTCTGGAGGTTTTATTTTCTTTATTATCTGATGGATATTATTTATGAGTGGTTCTGGGTAAGAGATTTTTTGTCCACCCATTCCGCAATGACGCCAATGGCGATTAATTTAGTTTATAGCACGGAAGTTTTATTTCTTTTGCCCAGCGCAGTTGCGTTGTATAATATCTCTTTTAGGAGAACTTAAGAAATAAGGAGGTGGAGGATGAGCGTGGGAGCGCATTTGGGTAAAGAAATTATGGTAACGATTGTTAATAAAGTCGGGATACTGGCAGATATGTCAGAAATTATTGCCAACCATGGAATAAACATTGAGGCAGTAGGGGGTTATGCGGTGGGTAATACCGCCTATATCCTGATTACCACCAATGACAATTTAAGGGCGATTGAGGCATTGCGGCAGAAGGGTTACAAGTCCGCTGTAGAAAATGAGGTCGTGATTGTTGAGCTGGAGAATAAACCCGGCGCATTAAAAAATATCAGCCGAAAATTGGCCGCGGCAGATATTGATATCAAACATATCTATGGCTCTGCCTGTTCAGCCGAATGTCCGGCAAGGTTGGTAATCTCTTGTAGTGATAATGAAAAGGCAGTAGTCCTGCTTAAAAAATAGAATAATTTTTTCTAAGGCAAAACCTTTTGAAAGGAGGTGACATCTATAAATGAAAAAGTTGTTTGTCCTCTTTATTTTGTTGGCTGTGGTAGCAGTAATGGGTTGCGAGAAGAAAACCACGATTGAGACGCCAGCGGGAAAAATGACAATAACCCAATAAATATCTTTATATATACAGCCCTTGGATTTTATCTCAAGGGCTGTATATATTAGAGGATGAACTAAAATGAAGAAAGTCATTTCTCTTTTAGTGATTATTATTGGTTTAGGATGGTTAGTCTTTACAAATAAGGACAATATTGTAAAAGGGGTAATTGAAAAGACAGTTGGTCGCGCCACGGGGTTGAAACTTGATATTGCCTCTCTTGATTTTGGGCTTCTCAAGACGGAGATAACCATAAAGGATTTGCGGTTGTCTAATCCTGAAGGTTTTAAAGAGCCGTTTTTGCTCTTCATCCCCCATATATACTTAGATTATGATTTTGCCCGCCTTATAAAGAAGAATATCTACATAGAAAATATGGAACTTGATTTAAAAGAACTTTTTGTCATCAGAGATAAAAATGGAAATCTTAATCTCTCGGCATTAAAACCGCTTGCAGCCAAGGATAAAGCCGCTCTCCCCCAAACAAAAAAGGAATCGCCGGCCATAAAAATAGATGAAATTTCTCTTAAGCTTGGCAAGGTAATCTATAAGGACTATACAAAAGACGCCAATAATCCTTCAATCCAAGAATTTAATCTTAACTTTAGCGGCCGATATTCTCAGATAACTGACCTGGAGTCGCTTGTGAAATTAATCGTGAGAGAAGCAATGTTTAAGACTGCCCTGGATAAAATAAGCGGCCTTGACCTTGAGGGCTTAAAAGATATTGCAACAAATATTATTTCGGAAGCACAAGAGGGACAGAAAAAAATCTTTCCTTCTTCTTTGGCGCGCTAAAATTTTTCGGTGCTTGCTACTTTTTGAGAGTCCAGATTTATTTCTTTTGTTTTTTATTCCCGCCGAGACAAGACTTAATTTTTCTTGAGATTTACAAAATTTAAAATTTGTAGTATGATGATAAAATAAAAAACGGCAAAGGATAAATTTGGCAGAAACAGATTTTTTAGAGATAGATGGAAATTATTTAGAAGGCGGCGGCCAGATATTAAGGACAGCCACTTCTTTATCTATAATTACTGGCCAACCTATCCGTGTCTTTAATATCCGGGCAAAGAGGCCGGAGCCGGGCCTCAAACCCCAGCACCTGCATACCTTGGATGCATTACGGGAATTATCACGCGCTAAGATTGAGGGCTTGGAACTCGGTTCAAAAGAGATTAAGTTTATTCCGCAAGAAAAAATTATTGCCTCTGGTCTTCTGAATATAGACATTGGCACAGCCGGAAGCATTGGCCTGCTACTTCAGTCAATTTTGCTCGTGGCAGCTTTTAAGTCGGAAGGCATGTCGCTTTATATAAAGGGTGGAACTTGCGGTCTGGGTGCGGTGCCCATAGATTATTATCCCAATGTGATTTTACCCATCCTTTATTATGCAGGTTTAAGGGCGAAGATTAACATTCTAAGGCGGGGTTATTATCCTAAGGGTGGCGGAGAGATAAGTGCGGAGATTTCTGCCATAAAATATCCTAAAGCCATAGCTTTAACCGAGGCAGGAAATCTGAGGCGGATTTCTGGTATAAGCATTGCCAGCCGGGATTTAATGCCAAAAGAAGTAGCACAACGCCAGGCCCAGGAAGCACAAGATTTATTAAAAAAAGATTTTGATTGTCCAATAGAGATAAAGGCGCAATATGTAGATACCTATTCTACGGGCTCAGAGATAAATCTTTATGCCTTTACGGACACTAACTGTATACTCGGCGCCGATGCCCGGGGAGAGTTAAAAAAGTCCGCTGAGGAGGTGGCGCAAGAGGCCTGTGCTAAATTGAAAAAAGAGATATCTTCGGGTGCAGCAGTAGATTTGCACCTTGCCGATAACCTCATTCCTTGGTTAAGTATGCTCGGCGGTAAAATCAAGACTTCGGAGATTGCCCGACATACCCAGACAAATATCTGGGTTTGCGAGCAATTTTTTGGTAAAATATTTAAAATTAAAGAAGATAATATAATAGAGGTTAAAAGATGAGAGGGAAGAAATGTTAAGATTTTTGACTGCCGGGGAATCGCACGGTCAAGGACTTTTGGCAATTTTAGAAGGTCTGCCCGCAGGATTAAGAGTGGAGGAAGAGAGGATAAATTTAGAATTAAGGCGCCGGCAATTAGGCATTGGTCGGGGGCCGCGCATGAATATAGAGAAGGATAAGGTGCAAATCATTAGCGGCCTTAAAAAAGGCATCACCTTAGGCAGCCCTATCGGAATCTTGATTCAGAATCGCGATGCCCGCATTGATAAACTACCGGGAGTTTTTTCTCCCCGGCCTGGCCATGCGGATTTAAGTGGTGCCTTGAAATACGGCTTTTCCGATATCCGCAATGTCTTAGAACGCGCCTCTGCCCGCGAAACTGCTAGCCGTGTAGCCGTAGGAGCAATATGTAAAATATTTTTGGAGGTCTTTGGTATTGCTGTATCAAGCAATACCATAAATATCGGTGGTAAGACAGTAGTAGAAGAGATGTTTAATCAGGTTAAACTGGCGCAGATGAAGAAAGATACTTTGGGCGGTATATTTGAGGTGCTCATTGAAGGACTACCTGCGGGTTTGGGCAGTTATGTTCATTGGGACAGGCGCCTGGATGGTCGTTTAGCCCAGGCAGTCATTTCTATACCCGGGATAAAGGCAATTGAATTTGGCTTGGGTTTTGGTTATGCTGAATGTTTTGGTTCTCAAGTCCACGACGCAATTTATTATAGAAAAGGCAAGGGCTATTATAGAAGGACAAATAATGCCGGAGGCCTGGAAGGCGGAGTTACTAATGGCGAGCCGATTCTATTAAGGGTCTGTATGAAACCCATTGCCACATTGAAGCAACCACTTGATTCGGTTAATATTTTGAGCAAAAAATCAGGCAAAGCCAGTATTCAGCGCGCCGATATCTGCGCGGTAGAAGCAGCCGGGGTGATTGCTGAGAATATGTGTGCTTTTGTCGTAGCAGATGCGTTCTTGGAGAAATTTGGCGCGGATTCCATCTCTGAGATAAAGGCAAATTACCTCAATTATAGGAAAAAAATAGGTTAGAAATCACTCCCTTCTTCGTCTATTAATGTGGGAGGGGGTGATGGAGATGGAAAAAGAGCCAAAGATTGAGGTAAGCCGAATCTATAAACTTGATGGCGACGGCAAGACCAAGGCATTCGTGGATGTTTCTTTTGATGGTTTTGTGATTAAGGGCTTGCGGGTAGTGGAAGGGAAAAAAGGTCTGTTTGTGAGTATGCCGCGTCAACAAGGTAAAGATGGTCGATGGTACAATCTGACCTATCCGGCTAAGCCAGAAATTCAGCAGGCGATTACCGAGATTGTCCTGAAGGCCTACCAAACTTAGAAGATAAGCCAGATACCTACAAATGCCCCGCCGGTTTTTTAAAGGCGGGGCAATAATTTATTGAATAGAAACATAACTCTATGGTAAAATTAAAGATATGGAAAATATCTATTTAGTGGGATTTATGGGTACAGGAAAGAGTGCAGTGGGCAAGAAACTTGCGGCAAGATTAAATGTTCGTTTTTTAGACCTTGATGCTTTAATTGAGGAAAAAGAAGGAAGAAAGATTGTGGATATTTTCCGAGAAAATGGCGAGCCGTATTTTCGCAAATTAGAGAAAGAAAACTTAAAAGAGATTTCTACAAAAGACAATCTGGTAGTTGCCTGTGGTGGAGGAATTGTCTTGGATAGAGAAAATATAGCATTGATGAAAAAGACAGGCAGGATGGTTTGCTTGCGTGCGCGGACCGAGGTTATTCTTGAACGGGTAAAAAGATACAAACATCGGCCGCTTCTAAATGTGGAAGATAAAGAAAAGGCAATTTTAGAGATTTTAAAGGTCCGGCAACCCCTCTATGATTTAGCCCATTTTTCTATTGATACATCGGATTTGAGTATAGAAGCAGTGGTAGAAAAAATTTTAGCGCATCTAAACAAATGACCGATTTAGAGATTTTAGTTGGTCTAAACTGCATAGATCTCGGTTACCGAAGATTTAAACGTCTCCTTGAACACTTTGGTTCTTTGCAGAAAATCATTCAGGCATCCGGGGATGAATTAAGGCGCACGGAAGGCATTGGGGAGAAACTCGCTTCTTCTATTACCTCCATAAAAAATCAGGACTTAGAAAAAGAATTTGAGGCGGTGAGAAAATTAAATCTCAAAATTATCACCATTAATGACAGGAATTATCCGCAAAATTTAAAAGAAATCTATGACCCGCCAATATTGCTTTATGTAAAAGGGGATTTCGCCCCGCAAGATGAGAGAGGTATTGCCATTGTGGGTTCGCGTCGGGCTTCTTTCTATGGCTTAAATTGCGCAGAGAGATTTGCCTTTGAATTAGCGGGTTTTGGTTTTACTATTATCTCGGGAATGGCGCGGGGAGTGGATACGGCCGCGCATAAGGGTGCTTTAAAACAAAAAGGTCGTACGATTGCAGTAATGGGTAGCGGTTTTGAACATATTTATCCACCGGAAAATAAAGAACTGGTCGAGAAGATTTCTCAAAACGGTGCAGTAATCTCGGAGTTCCCGCTTGCTGTCCTGCCCCATCCCCATAATTTTCCCCGGCGCAATCGCATTATCAGCGGCTTAAGCAGGGGTGTGTTGGTAATTGAGGCAGCGCGTAATAGCGGCGCCTTGATCACTGCCGATTTTGCCCTGGAACAAGGTAGGGAAGTATTCAGTTTGCCGGGGGAAATTGATTCGGTGAATTCTTGCGGAACAAATTTTTTGATTAAACAAGGCGCTAAACTTGTGTCTTGCGTGGAGGATATTATTGAAGAACTAAACATTGATTTTAGAAATATAGCAGAAGGAATCAGTCCGCGTAAGGAGGAAGATAAAATCAGCGAATCAAAAGACCGAGAATTGGACAAGGAAGAAAAGATGGTATATCGTAATCTCTCGCGTCAGCCCCTTACCGTAGATGAAATATGCGATGTTTGCAATGAAGATGTATCTAAGATTATGGCGGTTTTATCCCGGCTCCAGTTAAAGAGGATGGTTCAGCAGTTGCCGGGTAAGCGATTTGTAAGAATAAAATAATATGAAAAAATCAGCCCTCGTTATTGTAGAATCGCCCACCAAAGCCAAAACATTGACCAAGATTTTAGGTGAGGGGTTTGCAATTATTTCTTCAATGGGACATCTGGTTGACCTGCCCCAGAAATCGCTGGGAGTGGATATTGCGGCAGGTTTTGTACCGGAATATGTTTTGATACCCGGCCGGGCCAAGATCTTAAATCAGATCAAAAAAATGGCTAAGGACAAAGAGATAGTTTATTTAGCCACTGACCCTGACCGCGAGGGTGAAGCGATTGGTTGGCACATAAAGCAAAGATTGCCTGAGGTAAAGAAAGTTTACCGCGTGGAGTTTCATGAAATCACTCCTTCAGCCATAAATGGGGCCTTTAGTAAACCGCGCGATATAGATATGAAGATGATTAATGCCCAGCAGGCGCGGCGTATCCTGGATAGATTGGTGGGTTATTTTTTAAGCCCACTGTTGTGGAGAAAAATCGTCCGGGGTTTAAGTGCAGGGAGGGTACAGTCAGTAGCCCTGCGGCTGGTTGTGGAACGCGAGAGGGAGATTGAGAGTTTCCAGCCACAAGAATATTGGGATATTGAGGCAGAATTCATAAATAAAAAAGGAGAATCTTTTAACGCAAAATTAGAAAAGATTGCCCAAGAAAAAATAGAGATAAAAAATCGCGCTCAAGCAGAGTCAATCATTAAAGAGATAGAAAAAGAAGAGCCCTTTGTCTTTGATATTATTGAAAAGGAGCAAAAGAAACACCCCCCTGCTCCTTTTACTACCAGCACCCTTCAGCAAGAGGCATTTAATAAATTAAGATTTAGTGTTAGCAAAACCATGCGGATTGCCCAGGAGTTATACGAAGGCATAGAGTTGGGCAAAGAAGAGGTGGTGGGTTTAATCACTTATATGCGCACCGATTCTACGCGTATTGCCCAAGAAGCCATTGATGCCGTAAGAGAATATATTTTAAAGGAATTTGGGAAAGGGTATCTGCCCGAAAGTCCAAATGTATATAAAGCAAAAAAGACTGCCCAAGAGGCACACGAGGCTATCCGACCGACTTCGGTTTACCGGACACCGCAAAACTTGGCTAAATTCTTAAACGAAGACCAGTATAAATTATACGCACTAATTTATAAAAGATTTGTTGCCAGCCAGATGCTACCCGCTATTTATAAAGTTACTTCTGTGGATATCCATGCCGGCAAATTCCAATTTGGCGCAGCAGCAAGAACGCTTGTCTTCGATGGCTTTAGTCGCGTATATGAGATTAG
>JAMWDD010000058.1 GCA_023818885.1 Candidatus Omnitrophota bacterium
CAGATCGAACCTGTAACTATGGCATCGCCATAATCTTTGGCTAAAACATTATATTGGCTGGCTACGCAGAAAAACAAAAAGACTATCACTGACAGTGATAGTCTTTTTAATAAAATATTCATGCTCAGGCGCACAAACGCTCTCCTTTTTAAGGCGCGGCGGTTTGGTTTTGCCCAGATTCAGATGCAGCCGGTATTGTCTGTGTAGTTATTTTAGGAGTTACTTCTTTAATTGGCGCTTGTGGAATAGCTGTTTGGTTTACGGACGGCTGCGTTGTAACCGCTGGAGTTGTAACTTTTATGCGCTCTAATACAGATTTACTTTTATTTTTAGAGAGAATAGTCAAGAATAAGCAAGTGATAATAAACATAGTGGCTAAAACAGTGGTAGCGCGGGTTAAAAATACGTTAGTTTTCGTGCCAAACATGGACTCAACTCCAGAGAAACTCTCAAGTAACCCCCCTCCTTTTCCCTGCTGTATAAGAATAATTCCGATTAAACAGGCACAGACTAAAACATGTATTATCAGAATCAAACTAAACATTTTATTTTACTCCCATTGAATTTTTAATTATCGCAGCAAAGGATTCTGTTTTCAGGCTTGCTCCACCTACTAGCGCTCCGTCAATATCCGGCTCTTTCATCAGTTCTGCCGCGTTTTCCGGTTTAACGCTGCCTCCGTACTGAATCCGAATGGCTTGCGCCGTTTCATTATTATACCGCTTTGCCAGTATTTCGCGAATAAATTTTTGCGCTTCCTGCGCCTGAGACGGGGTAGCGGTCTTACCCGTGCCAATAGCCCAAACTGGTTCATAGGCTATTATGATTTTTAGCGCGTCTTGTTGACTAATGTCTTTTAAGCCGCCTTCCACATGGTTTCTTACTATAGCAAAGGTTTTGTTGCTTTCTCTTTCGGCCAGATTTTCTCCCACGCAGATAATCGGCGTAAGTTCGTGTTTCAGGGCCGCTTTTAATTTCTTGTTTACTGTTTCATTGGTTTCGCCAAAGAATTGCCTTCTTTCGGAGTGGCCTATGATTACGTATTTAGCACCAATGTCTTTTAAAAATAAACCGGATATTTCTCCCGTAAAGGCTCCTTCGTCTTCCCAGTGCATATCCTGAGCGCCCAAACTCATATTAGAATCAGTAAGTATTTCCGCTACCTCGGTTAATGCGGTAAAAGGCGGACAGAGAACAATATCAATATCTTGCGGGTCTATTTTATATAATTCTCTCTTTAAGCCATTGGCTAATTCAATGGCCTGCGAGATAGTTTTATACATCTTCCAGTTTCCGGCAATAATCGGCTTTCGCATACTTATCCCTCACTAAAACCTAAACGCTATTTATCCGTTAATGCTGCTACGCCTGGCAGAATTTTGCCTTCCAAAAACTCTAATGACGCGCCGCCGCCGGTTGAAACATGGCTCATTTTGCTTTCCAGATTGAATTTAGCCACTGCCGCGGCGGAATCGCCGCCTCCGATAATGGTGGCGACATCTTTTAAATGAGCAATAAATTCGGCAATTTCTTTTGTGCCTTTACTAAAGGCGTCCATTTCAAAAATACCCAATGGGCCGTTCCAGACTATTGTCTTTGCGGCTTTTAAATTGTCTTTAAACAGCTGTATTGATTTTGGCCCAATATCCACGCCGATTTTCCCATCAGGTATGTTTTCGCCGACAATTTCGCTTTTGGCGGTTGCGTCAATTTTTTCTACCACGACGTTATCAACAGGCAGGATAATTTTGACGTTTGCCTGTTTGGCTTTTTCTAAAATATTTTTGGCTATATCTAATTTGTCCGCTTCCAGCTTTGAATTGCCTATGGTTTTCCCCTGGGCTTTCAGGAATGTATAACACATACCGCCGCCAATTAAAATTATATCTGCCTTCTTTAAGAGATTCTCAATAAGCATAATCTTATCTGAGACCTTAGCCCCACCCAAAATTACGGCGTAAGGTTTTTTCGGGTTAGATACCGCTTCACCAAGATATTTAATTTCTTTCTCAAGCAAAAATCCGGCTACCGCTGGCTTAAGAAATTTGGTTACTCCTTCAGTTGAGGCATGCGCGCGGTGCGCTGTGCCAAAGGCGTCGTTTACGTAAATTTCGCCCAAGGAAGCCAGTTGCTTGGCAAAATTAGCATCGTTTGCCTCTTCTTCAGCGTGAAAACGCAGATTTTCCAGCATTATTACCTTTTCTTGGGCCAAATTTATTTCTTTCTTTATTGCATCGCCTATACAATCATTGACTTGTCTTACCGGCTCTTTTAATAACTCTGAAAGTCTGATAGATGCCGGCTTTAAGCTGTACTTTTCTACTACCTTGCCGTCCGGCCTGCCTAAATGGCTCATTAGTATGAGTTTTTTTACGCCGGCCTTAAGGCAGTATTCAATTGTAGGCAGGGCTGCTTTTATACGAGTATCATCAGCAACATTGAGCTTCTCATCTAAAGGCACGTTAAAATCCACTCGCATTAGCACGATTTTATCCTTTAAGTTCAGGTCTCTAATGCTCATTTTATTCATGACATATCCTCCTAAAAAGATAAAAGTAAATATATTATATATAAAAAATTTTTTTATGCAATATAAATAATATATAAGTAGTTGTTGGAAAAAATTGTGAATTTCAAGCGGATTCTTAGGCAGGCAACCAGTGCATTTTACGGTGCTGTTTTTTCCATTTTTTGACAATAACATAGCCCATAAAATGGAACATGGCATTTCTGAAACGCAATTTAATAAGCGCTGAAAAAGCCATAAAAAGCGAGTAAAACCTAGTATATGCCTTAAGCATATTTAATTGCATCTCTTTGGCGGACAAAAGGTTAGGGCGAAAGACTATGTGATGGCCGTCATAAAGGCTCCAGTCTTTAGTAAAAATCCTCTTTTCTTTCTCCAGTTCATCATAAACTTTTGTCCCGGGAAAAGGTGTTAGAATAGACATCTGCAGGGTATCAATCCCTTCTTTTACGGCGAATTTAAGCGTGTCCCAGATAGTTTTTGCGCTGTCGTTATCGCTACCCAAGACAAACATGCCGTGGATCTTGATTTTTGCTTTATGAAATAAACGAATCGCTTCTTTAATTTGGCCTACGCTTTGTTTTTTATCAAAGGCCTTAAGCGTTTTCTGATTGATAGATTCAAAGCCAATACAGACGACCCTGCAGCCTGCGGCATACATTTTGCGCAGCAAAGCCGTATCTTTGGCAATATCGCAGCGCGCCTGACAGGCCCATTGGTTAATCTTGTTTTTTAGCATTAAATTTAATAATTTATCCGTGCGTTCTAGGTTTGCGGTGAAATTGTCATCGCAAAAGAATATCTGCCTTTTCCTTTTATCGCGCAATTCTTCAATTACATTCTCGGCGCTACGAAAGCGGTACTTGCGGCCAAACATTTTTGTTACCGAACAGAAACTACAGTCAAAAGGGCATCCCCGGGAAGTTGAGATAGGCATAAAGAAAGAACGGCGGTTAAATTCTTTTACTAATGAAAAATCGGGGCGCGGCAAAGAATCCAAGTTCTCTACGGGTCTCCCCTTCACGATGTGTTCTTTTATTCTGTTTTCCACTAAATCTGTAATTATTTCTTCCGCCTCTCCGACAACCACATGCCTGGCGAAAGGGGCAGCTTCTTCGGGCAATAAACTGGCATGCACTCCGCCAATAATAACCTTATCTTTGGGAAATTTCTTAGCTATTTCGTAGCCGCGCGGGGCCGTAGAGGTCAGTATGGAAATGCCTATCACATCTGCTTCTAATTTAGAGTAATCCGGAGCGCAAATATCCTCATGGTAAATTTCCACATCATGTCCATTGTTTTTAAGGATTGTTCCTAAGTATATGGGGCCCAAGAGCGGCATGGGCAGCTTGCTATATACGTTAGTTCCGGATGAGCGGGGCTCTATAAACACTACTTTCATTCTTTAAAAATAAGCAAAACAGGGCGGCTTAAGGACCGCCCTGTTATGCGCTATTGAAATCAGTTACGCGGCAACCTTGATATTGATTGCGCGCGGGCCTTTGGGTGATTTTTCCACTTCAAATTCAACTTCCTGATCTTCATTCAGGGTATCAAACTTTAGATCTGTCAACGCGCTCTGATGAAAGAATACTTCTGTTCCATCTGAATCGCTGATAAAACCAAATCCGCGGTCACGCACTAATTTCTTAACTTTTCCTTTATGCATTATATACCTCTAATTACGCTTTTCTTACGTTTACAGCCTGTTCGCCTTTAGGGCCTTTTTCAATATCAAATTCAACTTCCTGGCCATCTTCTAAAGACTTATAGCCTTCACCCTGAATAGCGGAATGATGTACGAAAACATCTTTCCCGTTTTCAGGAGTAATGAACCCGTAGCCTTTTTGGTTTGAAAACCACTTAACTTTTCCTTTTGCCATTACTTACTACCTCCTTCCTCTTGAATTTTTTTGAAACAGTAAATAATGGCAAAACAAAAAACCGCTTTTAGGCAAGACATTCTTACCTTTATAGCGGTTTAAGACATCTTTACCCTTATTTACTACACAAACGTAATTATAGCATAAATACTCCTTTTGTCAAATTATATTAATATTTTTAAAACCTTGTTTAGAGCTCAGTAGTTAATGTGTTTTGCATGTTAATTAACTGCTTTAGGAACTCATCTATTTTTTTCTTTAATACCAAGGCGTCATCTTTTGATTTTATAATATTGGTGGCTATGGAAAATAGTTTCTGGATATCCAGATTTTGGGCAAGGCTCTTTTTGATATCTTTAAGGCCATCTATAAAGGGGGCGTAATAATTTGGCAACTTATTAGCCAGGTCTTCCAGATTGGAGAGTCCCGAGACTATGCCATCGCGCAGGCTTTCGGCTTTTTCCTTTAATTTAGGGTCAGTTATATTTTTATATTCTTTCTGCCATTTGCTTAAATAAGATTTTTTCTTGGCTTCAATGGATTTAGCAATAGACTTCGCTTCATTGGGCAGTTTTTCAATGACTGATAGCCCGGAAAAAAAGGTTTTAGACAGCGCTTTCATATCAAAAGTTCTCTGGTCCAGAAGTTCATTTAATATTGAGGTCATGATATCTACTTTATCCGTGGCTTTGCCGATTCGCGTTTTCCATTTTTCAAGTTCTGGTTTTAGATCAATATTAGCCGCGGAGCCCATAGCGCAGGCAGATGACACGACATAAGCGCATGATATGAATACCGTTAAAGCCAGACAAATTAAAGCTTTTTTTTAACATTGAGTCCTCCTTATATTAAAATTTATGTTGCGCCAGATACTTAAAAGCGCTTAAGCAAGCTTTTGCGCCTTCTCCTGCTGCGATTATAATCTGTTTTTCAGTAACATCCGTGACATCCCCGGCCGCAAAGATTCCGGGAATATTTGTTTCGTTGCGGCCGTTTACCATAATTTCGCCGCGCTGATTTTTCAGGACATCTTTTATCAGGTCAGAATTCGGCAAAAGACCTATTTCTACAAATACCCCTTCTACTGCTAAGGCTTCTTCCCTTTCCTCCTGCTTAATTTTTATCGCCTTTACAAATTTATCACCAATAATTTGCGTAACTTCAGTGTTATTATATACACCTACAATTTTATTATCTTTAACCTTATCCAGCATTACTGCATCGCCACTTAGGGCAGGGGTATTATTTATAATATAAACTTTTTTGGCAATCTTGATTAACTGTAAAGCAGCATCCAAAGCCGAATTTCCGCCACCAATAACTGCTACGTCTTTACCTTGAAATAAAGGCGCATCGCAAGTAGCGCAATAAGTAAGGCCTTTGTTTTTAAATTCTTTTTCACCCGCAACGCCCAATTCCCGCGAGCGTTTACCAGAAGCAATTATCGCCGTCCTTGATTCGTAAACGTTTTTCTCAGTTCTAACCACAATTTTATCGGCTTCTTTCTTTACCTCCCAGGCCTCTTCGCCTTCTTTCAAGTTAATCTGGAACTTACGCATATGTTCTTCAAATCTCTGTACCAGCTCCGGTCCGGTGATAAACTGATATCCAGTATAATTTTCAATATCGCCGCTCCAGGCAGCCTGTCCGCCAATATCTTTACTGATGACCAGAAGATTCAACTTTTTGCGCGCAGCGTAAACGCTAGCAGTAATTCCTGCAGGGCCGGCTCCTATAATAATAAGGTCATACATGTTTAGGATTTAGAGTTTGGTTAGGAATTTAGCCGTCATTTTAAATGCCCGGGCGTTAAATCTATTATTTCTTTTACTTCCATTGCTATCATATACGCAGGTTTAGGCAACAAACTTTCCGGATGCCGGGCGTGCCCTTTTTCACCCGCGATATTTTTAAGGATTCTTTGAGCAATCCGACTGATTAACCTCTTTTCCCATACCTCTGATATCTCGGGAATTAATCTTTGTCTTTCAACAATCCTGGCTTTTCCTTTCAGACAATATCCTATAAATCGGTGTTCATCAACCGCGGTTATACTTAGATGAGGATTGGCCTTGAGGTTGTTAAAAGTTCTGCCTTTATAGAGGTCTAAAAGATAGATTTTGCCTTTTCTTTCTATTTTGACTATACCCTTACAGGCATTATT
>JAMWDD010000059.1 GCA_023818885.1 Candidatus Omnitrophota bacterium
AGGAGTTGGCCAAAAAATACGAAACGGCCACTGGTGTAAAAGTAAATTTTGAACTCTATGCACCCTCCGATGCCTATGCGCGCAAGGTGCGTGCAGCAGCGCAAGGCGCAAACCTGCCGGATATTTTTGGCGTATTGGGAGAGACGACAGATTTTGCCTCTTTTATCAAGGCCGGACATATTTTGGATTTGACGCCTTATCTGGAGGCGGAAAATGGCAGGTGGAAGAATAGATTTTTTGCCAAGGCCTTGGCAGTAGACACATTTAGCGAAAGCAACACTTATGGGGTTAAGCCCGGCATATACGGTGTGCCCATAGATATCACGACTATCCAGATGGTTTACAATAAGAATTTATTTAGGCAATTGGGATTAGACCCCGATAAGCCACCTCTTACTTTTAAGGAGTTATTAGATATAGGTAAAAAGATAAAAGGGAAAAATATTCAAGGTCTGGTTTCTGGCTGGGGAGAATTATGGATGATCGATTGCTTTGCCAATAACTACGCCTTTAATATTATGGGAAAAGAGAAGGTCCTGGCGACGATCAGAGGCCAGATACCTTATACTGATCCTGAATGGATAGAGGTCTTGGATTTGTTTCGGCAGTTAAAAGAAGCGGGCATTTTAGCACCGGGTATCATTACGATGGTGAATAAGACCGCCGAACAGATCTTTGCCAATGAGAAGGCACTGTTTGCTTTTAATGGCTCTTGGTGCATTAATGTTTATAAAGGTATGAATCCGAATTTAGATTATGGCGTAATGCTACCGCCTAAGGCCTCAGAGAAATACCCGATGATAATATGGGGAGGCGCGGGTTCATCTTTTATGGTGAATGCGAAATCAAAAAACAAAGAAGAGGCGATAAAATTTTTAGAGTGGCTTACGGATAGTCCACAGCAGTTGTATCTGGCTGAAAATACCAATAATCTGGCGGCAAATAAGGAATGTTTTAAGGAGATTCCTTCTATTTTAGTTGATTTTGCAAAGATGGTAGATTATTCTACGCATCCCAATGTTTGGGGAGTTTCAGAATTTCCAGCAGTTATTGATGCGCTGGACAAGGGGATTCAATCCATTATCCTAGGAGAGAAAACGCCGCGAGAGGTTGCGCAAGAAGTGCAAAAGATAAAGGAAAGAGAAATCAGTAAGAAGAAATGAGGGTTAAGTCCGTTTTAGAAAATTACCTGTTTATTCTGCCGGCAATTATAATATTTGCCATATTTTATATTATTCCCTTTATTTGGGTCTTTCAACTCAGTTTTTTTGACTGGGATGGAATTCTGCCTACCAAGACCTTTGTGGGTTTAAGCAATTTTAGGGAAATTGCCAAGGACAAGGATTGGTGGCAGGCGATGCGGAATGCCGGCTATATTACTTTGCTTGCCCTTACCTTTCAGAATGCTTTAGCATTCTTACTGGCTTTGGCCTGCGACCGCGAAATCCGTCTTAGGAATTTTTACCGCGTTATCTTCTTTATTCCGCCGGTATTATCGGAAGTAGTGGTGGGCATGGTCTGGCGTTTTTTGATTAGCGATATTGACGGAGCAAATTTAATAAACCGCGCACTCATCAGTTTGGGTTTAGGAAATTTAGCACGCCAGTGGCTTAGCGACCCAAAATTTGCGCTGACGACCGTTGCCCTCATCCATTGCTGGAAAGGTTTCGGCTGGGGATTTTTGATATTTTTGGCAGGTCTACAGACCATCCCGCGCCAGCTTTATGAAGCAGCGCGTGTTGATGGTGCAGATGCCTGGGAGAGTTTTAAGAAAATAACCATTCCTTTGATGACTCCGGTGATAGTTTTGGTAGCTATCTTGACGGTTCTGGGAACGATGCAGGTATTTGTTTTGATTATTGCTTTGGTGGGAGGAGAATTTGCCGGACATACCTCAGTTCCGGTTTTAAGGATTTTGGCGACCATGCGCGGTTCCTCGCGCTTTGGTTATGCCTGTAGCCAGGGTATTACTTTTGGATTGATTCTGGTGGTGATTTCTTTTATCCAATACAGATTTTCTAAGCGCGCGCGGCAAATCCAAGGATGAAACCAAGTCTCTATTATAAGACAAAAAAAATTACCATAAATTTATTGATTCAATTGTTTTTGCTGAGCGTGGCTTTAACCTGTCTCTTTCCTTTGTTATGGATGGTTTCTTCCAGTTTTAAGACACAAGACACCATCTTTAAAGACATTTCTTTAATCCCTCAAGAGTTTCATTGGGAAAATTATTATCTGGCTTGGAAAGAAGGAGGATTTGGTCGCTATTTTTTAAATAGCGTATTTTATACCGCTACTGTTGTCTTTAGTCTTGTCATTGTTTCATCACTAGCTGCCTATGCCTTTAGCCGTTTACGTTTTCCGGCAAGAAATATTTTATTTATAATGTTTATAGCCGCGATGATGATACCCCTTCCCGGAAGTTTTGTCCCTTTATACGTATTATTAAATAAATTGCATTTAAGAAATACACCTCTTGGCTACATATTGTGTTTGGTTAATGTGGGATTGTCTACGAGCATATTTTTGTTAAAGACATTTTTTGACAAGATGCCACCAGAAGTGGAAGACGCTGCCCGAATTGACGGATGTTCTAAATTCGGTATCTGGTGGCATATGGCCCTTCCTTTAGCCAAACCAGTGTTAGCGGTAGTAATTGTCTTTAATAGTCTGATGGTCTGGAATGAATATATCCTTGCCTTAATCATTTTTGATTCCCGAAAATATATGCCGCTTCAGGTAGCACTCCAGACATTCTGGGGAGAATTTATTACCCGCTATCCGCTTTTGATGGCAGGCCTGACGATTACTGTCATTCCTATAATTTTAATCTATCTCTTCATGCAGAAATATATCATTAAGGGGATTACCGAAGGAGCTGTCGTATGACAAAAAGATTGTGTAATATATTAGTACTTTTGTTAACCATTTTGGCGTTACGAATTATATCTTATGTGCCACCCAAATCTTTTGCGCAAGACAGGCCTTCCAGCCGTGAACTCTTAAGCAAGGCCTGGGAGGCACACGGTCAATATGATGTAGAAAATACTTTTAAATATAGCCAGGAGTGTATTGACCTTTATAAAGACGAGGCAGATAGACAGCAGGCGTCTTTGACGGCGCTACCCAAGAGTAAACAGGAGATTGAGGCAGTCCAGGTTTTAAACGATGTGGCCACCTGCTATTTTATCCAGGGCGAATCTTATATGCGCCAGGAAAAATTTGCGGAGGCGATAAAAGTATTTCAGTTAATCATTGATAAATACCCTTATGCCCAGGCCTGGGATCCGCGCGGTTGGTTCTGGGTGATTGCCAAGGCAAGTCAGGATAGTATTGATAAAATGGAGGGGAGAAGTAAAGAGATAGTTGAGGAGAAAAGACAAATTCTCTTTCCTGCGACAAAGGTTATTCTCCATGACCCTGGCACAGAGGATTTCGTAGATTACGAAAAATATGGCGAGTTTAAAAATGTCGGCACAAAAGATTATATATATGTAATCAAGGACCAGGCGGGACTGAGCAAGGCAGTGGGAGAGGGAATTTATCCTAATACCACCTCTATCAGAAAAGACCCGGCTTTTAAGAAAGTAACACAGGAGGGAAGGTTAAATTTTAGTCATTGGGATTTATTAAATAGCCAGGACTTGGAAGCAGCCTTCTTTAAGTGGGCTACCTGCGCTGAGCCGCAGCCACTCCGACAGTTTTATGTGGCTCTGATTCTGGAAAAGACAGGTTTGATCAAGCACGCTATTAAAGCTTATTATGCTTTAGTGGTGCATTTTCCTTCCAGTTATGGTTGGACCTATTGGCATACGCCTTGGTATCTGGGGCAAGCAGCAATCGGTAGAATCCATTATCTTTTGCGTAAATATCCGGAAATCGGCTATAGATTAGAAGGCGCCAGTATTAAGATTATCAATGGTTTTGATAATAATTTAAATAATGATATTGTGATTACCCAGCCGGGAAGATTTGTTCCGATAGAAAAGGCAAAATTGTCTTTCTGGGAGAGATTAAGGGCCAAATATTCGTTGTGGCAAGCCCAGCGGATAAAAAAAGTTATCGGCAAAGGTAGAGTACAATTGGTGCAGTTTATGAATGGTGATTGGCAGTTACGCGTAGACAAAAAACCTTTTGTAATTAAAGGGGTTACGTATACCGCCACCCGCGTGGGAGAGTCGCCGGATAATAAGACCTTACAGAATTGGATGACTCAGGACACAAATAAAAATGGCTTGATTGACGGGCCTTTTGAGGCATTTGTGGATAAAAACCGCAATAATTTGCAAGATAAAGATGAACCAGCCGTAGGAGATTTTCAACTTATGAAAGAGATGGGCGTGAATGTCATCAGGGTATATCAGCAGCCCTTTGGTATAGACAAAAAAATCCTTCT
This sequence comes from Candidatus Omnitrophota bacterium, assembly GCA_023818885.1. Taxonomy (GTDB): domain Bacteria; phylum Omnitrophota; class Gorgyraeia; order Gygaellales; family JAMWDD01; genus JAMWDD01. Next base: position 4,397 of record JAMWDD010000059.1, read on the forward strand.
TGAATTGTATAAAAAATATGGTATAATGGTTATACTTGGTGATTTTTTAGGAAAATACGCCTTAGGGTCTGGGGCGAGTTGGTACGAAGGTACTGACTACACCAATCCAGAACACAAAAAGCGGATGCTTGAATCTGTAATTCAGATGGTTACAGAATTCAAGGACGAGCCGTATGTGCTGTTCTGGTTATTAGGCAATGAAAATGTCTATGGTGTAGCCTGTAATGCCGATAAAGAACCCGAGGCGTTTTTTAGTTTTGCCAGCGAAGTAGCCCGGGAGATTAAAAAAATAGATAAAAACCATCCGGTGGCGATTGCCAGCGGTGATACAGTGGCGTTGGATAAATTTGCCGAATATGGTAAAGATATAGATATCTACGGTGCCAATGTTTATCGCGGAGAAACCTTTGGTTACTTCTGGCAGCAGATAAAAGATTTCACGGAGAAACCGGCATTTATTACTGAATACGGCTGTCCTGCTTATATTGAAGGCATGAACGAAGAAGAAGCAGAGGATTTACAGGCAGAATACCTTAAAGATAACTGGGAGGATATCAAAGCAAATATGGCTTTTGGCAGAGGCGCGGGCAATGCCTTAGGCGGTATACTTTTTGAATGGATGGATGAATGGTGGAAGGCCTATGAACCAGCAAGGCATGATACCAAGGGTCTATTTGCCGGGCCTTTTCCTGGCGGGTATATGCATGAAGAGTGGTTGGGTGTTATTGGCCAGGGTGATGGTTCAAGGAGTCCGTTTTTAAGGCAGTTGCGCAAAAGTTATTTTATTTATCAGAAACTCTGGAAAGAGAAGAAATAGAAAGGAGGAGGAAAGAGTATGAGGAGGGTATTAGTAGCAGTTTTGGTTTTGGGTCTTTTGGCTTTATCGTTACCAGTATCTGCACAAGAGGCAAAGGTCTTTGGGGTTTATTCGGATAAGCATTCTCCGGATAATCACTATATTCCTTCCGGCTGGATGGGTGATTATGGCGATATCCGGATGAACGACCAGAGTAGTATCCTGCCGCATTCAGGAGCAACTTGTATTGAGTTTACTTATACCGCAAAGAAATCCCAGGGTCAGGGTTGGGCAGGTGTGCGCTGGCAGAATCCCGCAAATAACTGGGGTTCCCGAAAAGGTGGTTTTGATTTAACGGGGATGAACAAACTTACCTTTTGGGCAAGGGGCGCAAAGGGTGGTGAAATAATTGAGAAATTTATTGTTGGTGGCATAAAAGGTACCTATGCAGATTCTACTGAAGTTGCGATTGGACCGCTTGAATTAACTGATACCTGGAAACAATACACTATCAATTTAACGGGCAAAGACCTAAGTTATATCAGTGGCGGATTCGGTTGGGTTACCAACGCCGACCTAAATCCCCAAGGCGCTACCTTCTATCTTGACGATATAAAATTTGAGGTGGATATCTCTATGCGGCCAGAGGCAAAGAAAAGAGAAGAGATGCCTTTTTATGTTTATCGCGATGCCGCTTCAATAAAGAATCACTACATTGCTTCCGGCTGGATGGGTGATTATGGCGATATAAAACTGGATAAGGCATCAAAAGAAAGGCCACAGTCTGGCGATACCTGTATAAAAATAACTTATTCTGCCAAGGCCACTCAGGGCGCGGGCTGGGCAGGGATTTACTGGCAGAATCCAGCAAATAACTGGGGAGAAAAAGAGGGCGGCTTTGACCTTTCCAATGCCACCAAGCTTACCTTCTGGGCGCGCGGAGAAAAAGGTGGTGAAAGGATTGAAGAGATTAAGGTCGGTGGAATCATGGGCGATTATCCGGATTCTGATGCTGCCTCTATCGGTCCGGTTATCTTGACGCCAGAATGGCAACAATACACCATTGACTTAAATGGCAAGGACCTCAGTTATATCAGCGGCGGTTTTTGCTGGGTGACCAACGTGGATGTCAATCCTGAGGGAGCGACTTTTTATTTTGACGAAATAAAATACGAGTAATCAGAAAGGGGCAGTTCCCTTTTTGAAAATTAGTGGTTTTATTGAGTGGGAACTGTCCCTTTTTATTTTTTATTTTTATTTTTTATTTTTTTTTTTTTTATATATTTTT
>JAMWDD010000060.1 GCA_023818885.1 Candidatus Omnitrophota bacterium
TATTTTTTATTTCTTGGACGCTCAGTTGGGGGTCTAAAGGGACGGCGGTTAAACCTGCTTTTAGAATACCTAAATATATAAATATCCACTCCGGGCAGTTTTCCAGGATAATTATTACCCTGTTGAAAGGTTTTAAGTTTTGGGAAAGAAGAAAACCCGCAATCCTTAAGGCGTTATGCTCAATATCTGAATAGGTGAACTTTTTATAATTATCTGGTTCTTTTATCTGGACACAGATTGAATCCGCGTATTTTTTATGTGCCTGTTGCCAGAAATAATTTATGGTAAATTTTTCATCCCGCATATTTAAAATTATAGCACACCCCTTTTCGTAAATGAAAATATTTTGGTTGCCCCTTGGAGGATAAAGCGGTATAATTACGATTTTACTAATGCATAAACGATGATTAATAAAAAACGTTTAGTCAGATTAACGCAGGAACTTATCCGGATGGATTCCCAGAATCCGCCGGGCAATGAGTATAAGATTGCCCATTTTGTTAAAGACAGACTCCAAGCGGCGGGATTAAGGGTAGGACTTTATGAGTTTAGCAAGAAGCGGTCCAATGTGGTGGCTTGGCTTAAAGGTAAAAAATCAACTTTTTCTTTATTAATCACACCGCATTTAGATACGGTGCCAGCAGGCAGCAACTGGAAATTTAATCCCTTTGGAGCAAAGATTTATAAAGGTAAGATTTATGGCCGGGGGGCGACCGACTGCAAAGGAAATCTGGCCTGCGGCATTGAGGCAATACAAAGCCTTAAGGAAGAAGACATAAAATTAGATTACGATATCATCTTTGCTGCCTGCGCTGATGAGGAAAGCGGTTCTCAATTTGGGATCATCCCTTTACTAAAGAAAAAGATTATCAAGCCAAATTTTGCCTTGATTCTTGACGCCGATGAGTTTAAAATAATTGTTGCCCAGAAGGGCCTTATCCATCTTAAGGTTTCTGTGTTTGGTAAAAAGGCACACGGCGCCTATCCCTGGCGCGGGATAAATGCGATTGAGATTTCCTCTAACATTATTAACAGATTAAAAAAACACAGATTCCATTTTAAAAGACATCCTTTACTCCATCCGCCTACCCTTAATATCGGCACGATTCATGGCGGAGATAAAGTTAATATAGTGGCGGATTGGTGCGAATTTGAACTAGATTTCAGGTTTTTGCCGGGGATGGAGAAGGAAGTTATTTTAAAGGATATAAAAAAGATTGTTGGCGAAGAAGCAAAAAAGTTTAAAATCAATATTCAGAGCATCCAGGCGCCTTATGAGATAGAGAAAAATCATCCTTTGGTTGCGGCCTTAAGAAAAGTAAACAGGCAGGTTTTAGGCAGAGAAAATCTTTCTGGCTCAGAAGGGGCAACCGTAATAACTTTTTTTCAAGAACTAAATATACCAGCGGTGGCTTATGGCTGTGGCGAGGCAGGATGCGCCCATGTTAGCGACGAGTATATAAAAATAAATAATTTATATAAAGGGGCTTATGTATTAGAAGAATTTTTAAAAAATTTTGGTAAGGTGGTAAGACCATGAGTGAGTATTTAAAAATAGATAAACACCCAAAATTAAAAAGACCCATCCTGATCGTTGCCTGGCCAGGGATGGGTGAGGTGGCTTTTAAGGCAGCCGCTTATCTCATAAATATATTAAAGGCAAAAGAATTTGCCCGGCTTTCCTCGCAGGATTTCTTTTATCCTTTTGGTTGTTCCATCCAAGATGGTATATTAGATGTCCCAGAACTCCCTGACAATAAATTCTATTATTGGGTAAATCCAAAAAAAGATGCATCCGCAGGCGATCTGATTATCTTTTTAAGTAATGCCCAGCCGGATCTGGCAAAGGCAAAAGATTATTCTGAAGCCATTCTTTCCTTGGCAAAGAAATTTAAGGTTAAAAAGGTTATCGGCTTTGCGGCTATGCCCATTGCCATAGAACATACCCAGGACTCCGGTGTTTGGTTTACTGCCACAAGCAAAGCTCTGATTGAGGAGTTAAAAAAATATAATTTAAAGTTGATGACCGAAGGTCAGATCAGCGGTATGAACGGTCTTTTTTTGGCTCTGGCAAAGACAAAGGATATAGAAGGAGTGTGTCTTTTAGGAGAAATCCCTCTTTATACTATCAATATTGAAAATCCACGCGCTGCTTACGCGGTACTGGAAAAGTTATGTCAAGTTTTAAATATCTCTTTAGATTTATCCGGATTGCAAGAGGAAGCCAAAGTTGTAGAGGCAGAGATTAATAAACTCTTGGATTATTTTAGAACAGGAACCCAGACCACAACCCTTACCCCCATTGGCGAAGAAGAGATTGAGCGCATCAAAAAATCCCTCAGTCAATATACGCGGCTTCCTACCTCGGTGAAGGAAAAAATAGAAAAATTATTTGAGGAGGCAAAGAAAGATATTTCCAAAGCCAAGGAACTTAAGAAAGAATTGGATTATTGGAGTGTCTATAAAGATTATGAGGATAAATTCCTGGATTTATTTAAAAAATCAAAAGAAAAGGGAAATTGATTATGGATTATCTAGATACTTTGGAGAATAAGAGCGTCTATGTCATCAGAGAGGCCTATAGCCGTTTTAGAAATATTGCGATGCTCTGGTCGATTGGTAAGGATTCTACCACCTTGTTGTGGCTGTGTCGCAAGGCATTTTTTGGCAAGATCCCTTTTCCTATCATCCATATTGATACGACTTTTAAATTTAAAGAAATTTATGAATTCAGGGATAGATATGTCAAGGACTGGGATCTTAATTTAATTATCAGCAAAAACGAAGCGGCGATAGAAAAAGGCATTAGCCCCACTAAAAATGATAAATTTAGCTGTTGTAATAGCTTAAAGACCGAGGCATTAAAGACAACATTAAAACAATACGATTTCAAGGCCCTCCTTTTAGCCATAAGAAGAGACGAACATGGTATAAGGGCAAAGGAAAGATATTTTTCTCCGCGCAATATAAATTTTGAGTGGAATTATGCCAATCAACCCGCTGAACTCTGGGACCAGTATAAATCCAAGTCGGTTACAGAAGAGCATATTCGCGTCCATCCCATGCTCCATTGGACAGAGTTAGATATCTGGCGCTATATCCAAAGAGAGAAGATACCCGTCGTTGGTCTTTATTTTGCTAAAGGAGGGAAAAGATATCGGAGCATTGGCTGCGAGACTTGCTGTCAGGCCATTGATTCTCAGGCCGAGAATATTAAAAAGATAATTAAAGAACTTCAGACGACTAAAATTGCTGAACGCGCTGGCAGGGCCCAGGATAAAGAGCAGGCCTATATGATGCAGAAATTAAGAAGTTTGGGGTATATGTAATGGAATTGAATCTATTTCGTAGAGAAAAGGAAAATATAAATATTGTCATTGTCGGCCATGTTGACCATGGTAAATCAACGCTTATTGGCAGACTCATTTTTGATACCCGCTCTTTACCTGACGAAAAAATAGAAGAGGTTAAAAAAATATCAAGGGATTTAGGCCAGAGATTTGAATTCGCCTTTTTATTGGACCAGTTACAAGAAGAAAGAGAAAATTATATGACCATTGATACTACTCAGGTCTTTTTCCAAACGCGGAAGAGAAGGTATGTTATTATCGACGCTCCCGGTCATGCCGAATTTATTAAGAATATGATTACCGGCGCTACTCAAGCAGAGGTTGCGGTGTTAATCGTAGATGCCAAAGAGGGCTTGAAAGAACAGACCAAAAGGCACGCCTATCTCGTCAGCATGCTTAATCTGGAAAAACTCGTTGTGGTTATCAACAAGATGGATTTGGTAAATTTTAGTCAGGGGATCTTCAATCAGGTCAAAGGCGAACTTACACAATTTTTAAATCACATCAAACTTTCTGCGTCTTACTTTATTCCCATTTCCGCAAAAAATGGCGATAATGTCTTAAGGCGCTCTCGCCGTATGGCCTGGTATAGGGGACCTACATTACTGAAGGCGTTAGATTCTCTGGCCTTAGAATCCCAAGAAAAAGACCGGCCTTTAAGATTTTCTGTTCAGGATGTGTATACAATAGACGGAGAAAAAATTATTGTCGGCAGGGTTGAATCCGGGGTGATAAAAAGGGGAGAATCGGTTTTTTTGTTTCCCGCGCTAAAAGAAAAAGAAGTCAAAAGCATTAGGGTATTTAATCAATACAAAGAGACGGCCAAAGAAGGAGAAAATATCGGCATCACATTGAATGAGCCGGTCTTTGTCCAGAGAGGCAATATTATTTGCCAAGGGAAAAATCTGCCCAAGTTAATGTATAAATTTAATTCCTCGGTGTTCTGGATGTCTAGTGAGCCGTTAAGAGTTAAACAGAAAGTTATTGTAAGGTGCGCGACGCAGGAATTAGTATCTTACGTAGAAAGAATAGAGAAAAGAATCAATTCCTCATCGCTAGAAGTATTGGAAGACAAAGCCGAACAGATTAATTTAAATGAAGTGGCGCAGGTAACTTTTAAGAATGATGCGCCGTTAGTACTGGAGGAATTCCATTTTATTGAGGAATTGGGTAGAATTGTAATTGAAGATAAATCTACGGGCAATATCCAGGGCGCGGGAATTGTAAAATTTCTTGACAAAATCTAAAAATTATGTTAAGAAATACTTAGGATAATTTAAAAAATTTTTGGAGGCGTAAGTATTAAATTGAAAAATTAGGTTTTTGAGGGGCTCAGAGAAACAATGAGCCCTTTTTTTTAAATGTTTATCGTAGGTTTAACTTTTGATTTAAAGACCGATTATATTTTTAAGGAAGAAGACCCCCCAGATGCAAATGCTGAATTTGACCACCCTTCCACTATCGATGTCATCTGCGAAGCAATAGAGTCCCTTGGATATAAGACAAAACGCATCGGCAATATCAGAAATCTTCTTGAAAATATTGACAATCTGGGTGTAGATATCGTTTTTAATATTTCCGAAGGGCTAACTGGCAGGAATCGCGAATCTCAGGTCCCCATCCTTTTAGAGATGAAAAACATCCCTTTTGTAGGTTCGGATGGTCTGACTTTAGCGCTCACGCTGGATAAGATAATGACCAAGAAGATAATGATTGCCGAGAAAATCCCGACGCCCAAATTTTTTGAGGCGAAATCATCAGAAAATTATGAGATGGACAGTCTCAAATATCCCTTGATTGTTAAACCGCGTTTTGAAGGTTCATCAAAAGGGCTGTCCGATAAATCAAGAGTGGAAAATGAGGCGCAATTAAAAGAGCAGATAGATTTCATCGTCAAGACATATAAACAGCCGGCCCTGGTTGAGGAGTTTATTTCAGGTAGTGAATACACTGTGGCTATAATTGGCAATGATGAAAATCTGGAAGTTTTTCCTCCAGTGCAGATAAAAATAGATGGAAGATTAAAATTAGGAGATAAATTCTATACATTCAACCGTATATTTTCGGATAGATTAGAATATATATGCCCTGCCAAAATAAATGCTTCTTTGAGAGATAAAATTATGGATTTGGCCAGGCGTACATATCTGGCAGTTGAATGCCGCGATTTTGGTCGCGTAGATTTTCGCATTGACGAAGAAGGCAGGCTTTATGTTTTAGAAATTAATCCTTTGCCTTCTCTGTCAACTGAAGATGTATTTATGACCATTGCCCGCTATTTAGGCACCACTTACAGTAGTATGATTGATAAGATTATAAAAAGCGCCCTTAAAAGATATAATCTGGTTGCATAAGGAAATTGGATGAAGGTTGCCCTGACTTATAATTTAAAAAAAGAAGAAGCGGATAAACCTCCGGATTATGCTTCGGAATTTGATAAAGAAGAAACGATTCAGGCAATTGCACAAGCCTTAAAAACAAGAGGTCATAGCGTTGATTTAGTGGAGGTAAGTAATTGTGACCTATTGAATTATTTCAGGCGCTATTCCGTTGACATTGTTTTTAATATTGCAGAAGGGATGGCCGGCAGGTGCCGCGAATCCCAAATCCCTGCCATCTTGGACCTGCTCAATATTCCTTATACCGGCTCCAATACTTTTTCTCTTGCTTTGGCTTTAGACAAAACCTTGACCAAAAAGGTGCTTATCTCTGAAGGTATTCCTACCCCACCTTATCAGCTTTTTAAGAAAGGCACAGAAACGCTGAATCCCGATCTAAAATTTCCGCTGATTGTTAAGCCGAATCGCGAAGGTTCAGCCAAGGGGATTAATTTAAACAATGTAGTTTTTAATAAAGAGCGTCTTTACGAAGAGATAAATAAAATTATCCATATTTACCAGCAAGAGGTATTGGTAGAAGAATTTATTGAGGGCAAGGAATTGACCGTCGGGATTCTGGAAAATGGCAAGACGACAATCTTGCCGATTTTAGAGATAGATTTTTCTACCTGCAAAAAGAGCAAGGAATATTTTTATTC
>JAMWDD010000061.1 GCA_023818885.1 Candidatus Omnitrophota bacterium
CCAACTCTCCCACCGTCTTTACACGGCGATTACCCAAATGGTCAATATCATCAATTTTACCTTCGCCATTTTTTAGACCGATAAGGTATTCAATCACCTTAACAACGGTCTGGGCATCTAAAATTCGTTTATCTAAATTTATATCTAACCCCAACTTTCGGTTTAACATAAAGCGACCCACCCTTTCCAGATCGTAATGTCGGGGATCAAAAAATAATCTATAAAAGAATGTCTCGGCTGCCTCCAATGTTACCGGCTCAGCAGGACGCATCTTTCTGTAGAAATCCAATAAGGCCTCTTCTTTGTTTTTTGTACTATCTTTCTTAAGGGTATTGGATATTTCCGGATATTCTTTATTAAAAGCCGCCAATATATCTTGGTCGCTGGTGTAACCCAAAATTCTTAAGAGTTGCGTGGCAGGAAAATTCCTCCGTCTATCTACATAAGCCAGGATTACGCCGGAAAGGTCGTATTTAAATTCAAGCCAGGCTCCCCGATAAGGAATAATGCGGCCATAAAATATCTTTTTACCGGTGGGATGGACCTCCTCTTCAAAGGCAACGCCAGGAGAACGCTGAAGCTGACTAACGATAACCCTTTCATCGCCATTAATTATGAAAGTTCCGGTTTCCGTCATTAAAGGTATCTCCCCAAAATAAGCATCTTGTTCCTTTGTCTCTTTAGGGGTGGTGAGTCTAAGTTTTACTCTTAGTATCGCGGCGTAAGTAAGTGAACGACGCCGGCATTCTTCTACCGAATATTTTGGCTTACTTAAAGAATAACTAACAAACTCTAATCTAAAGCGCCGGTCACTACTTTCCAGAGGGAAAACCTCTTCAAGCACCTCTTGTAATCCCTGCGATTTCCTCTGTTTTGGAGGAACATCCATCTGTAAAAATTCTGAATAGGACTTCAGTTGGATGTCTAAGAGGTTAGGTAAATCGTAAACTTCTTTGATCTTGCCAAAATTCTTTACTTTTGTCATAGCAAACTTACTTTAATTCAACCGTCGCACCCGCTGCTTCTAGTTTTTTCTTCATTTCCTCCGCTTCTTGTTTAGGCACATTTTCCTTAACCGGCTTTGGCGCGGCATCAACCAAATCTTTGGCCTCTTTTAAGCCAAGATTGGTCATTGCCCTTACTTCCTTAATCACAGCAATTTTGTTTGCTCCGGCATTTGTCAAAACCACCGTAAACACCGATTTTTCTTCTTGCGGCGGCGCACCAGCCGCTGGACTCATCCCTCCCGCCGGTGCCGCTACCATTGGCGCAGCAGCCGTAACCCCGAATTTGTCTTCCAGCGCCTTAACTAAATCCGCCAGTTCTAAAACCGTCATCTCTTCAATTGACTTAATTAGTTCCTCTACTTTTTTTTCTGCCATTTTTATTCCTCCTTTTTTTTCTTAATCTCATTTAAGACGCATAAAAGTTTACGTAAATTCCCCTCTAAAACAAACACCAGAGAAGAAAGGGGTGATTTTATTGCCCCCACTGTCTTTGCGATGAGGACATTACGACTGGGTAACTTAGCCAGCATCTCAATATTCTGACTATCCAATATCCTGTCTTTCAGCAACCCTCCCTTTAGTTTTAAATTCTCATGGTCTTTGGAAAAATCATAAAGGACCTTGGCGGATACTACCGGGTCGTCTTTAACAAAAATGATGCTCGAAGGACCCTCAATAAAACGCGTTATACCTTCTTTATCTGATTCACTAAATGCCCGTTTCATTATCGAATTTTTTACCACCAACATCCGGCTACCTGCCTTCCTTAGAGATTCTCTTAAAATATTTAAATCCGAAGCAGTAATCCCGGAATAACCCACAATAAATAATCCGGTTACATCCTTTAAGTTCTCACGAATAAATCTGTTTGCTGCTTGGCGATATAACTGACCTATCTTCATAATAAATCTATCCTTATAACGCTATTTTCAGCCCGGGACTCATCGTCGAGGCCAAAGATACACTCTTTATAAATGTGCCTTTTACTGAAGCTGGCCGAGAAGAATTTATTGCCTCAATCACTTTAGTAGCATTTTCATAAATCTTTGTCTCATCAAAAGAAAGTTTGCCAATGGATAAATGTATCCCACCTTGCTTATCTACCTTAAATTCCACCTTACCTTTCTTTAACTCTTTTACTGCCTTTCCTACGTCATTGGTCAATGTGCCGGTCTTGGGACTGGGCATAAGCCCCCGCGGCCCTAAAACCTTGCCTAATTTGCTCAATTCCTTCATAATCTCAGGAGTGGCAACCGCACAATCAAAATCAAGAAAACCTCCGGCCACTTTATTTATCAGGTCTTCAGCACCAACGATATCCGCGCCTGCCTCCTTGGCCTCCTTTTCTGCTTCACCCTTGCAAAAAACTGCCACCCTTACCGCCTTACCCCGGCCATGGGGAAGTACCACGGTACCCCGCACCATCTCCTCTGGTTTTTTAGGGTCAACATTCAGCTGAAAATGCAAATCTACTGAACTATCAAATTTTGGAGGAGGCATCTTTTTAAGACAAGATATCGCCTCTTTCAAAGAATAGGTCTTATTTTTATCCAAAAGCTTTATTGCCTCTTTATATCTTTTACTGTATTTCTTCATTTATCCCTCAATACCAATGCCCATACTGCGTGCGGTACCCTCGATTATTTTAATCGCCTTATCAATATCCTGCGTATTAAGGTCTTTCAATTTCATCTTGGCAATCTCTTCAATCTGCTTTTTTGTCACGGTTCCAATCTTTTCTTTACCCGCGCTTCCTGAGGCCTTGGCAAGATTAGCAGCCCTTTTCAGCAAAACCGAAGAAGGTGGACTTTTGATAATAAAACTAAATGTCTTGTCTTCGTAAACGCTAATCACTGCCGGCAAAATTAGACCTTCCTTATCCTTGGTCTGCTCATTAAATTGCTTGCAGAATTGCATAATGTTTACGCCGTGTTGGCCGAGCGCCGGTCCCACTGGCGGAGCAGGATTTGCCTGTCCAGCGGGAACATGCAATTTTATCTGTGCAACTACCTTTTTTGCCATAACTTAAATCTTCTCCACTTGCCAATATTCTAATTCTACAGGTGTAGAACGCCCAAAAATAGAAACACTCACCTTCAATTTTCCTCTTTCGGGATGAATTTCTTCAATCGTGCCGCTAAAATTTACAAATGGTCCATCGATCACCCTTACCTGCTCGCCAATCTCAAATACCACCTTTGGGCTCGGCTTTATCTGTGTTTCTTGGCTACGCTTTAAAATATTGTTTACTTCTTCTTCCGCTAAGGCCTGGGGTCTTTTACCCAAGCCAATAAAACTGGTAACACCGGGCACTGATTTTATAAACATATAAGTTTTTTCATTCAACTCCATTTCTACCATAATGTAGCCAGGAAAAAATTTTCTTTCTGATATTTTTCTCTTGCCCGAACGAATCTCCGAGACCTGTTCCGTAGGAATAATCACCTGAGAAATAACATCCTGCATATTTGAGGCAGCAATCTTTTTTTCTAAGATTGACTTCACCTTTTCTTCGGAGCCGGTCTGTGTATGCACTACATACCACTTTTTCATTGGCTTAATACCCAACTTAAAAATCTTGAGAGGGCTAAATCAACAATCCCAATATACAAAGCCAAGAGTGCAGTCATGGCAATTACAACTACCGTGGCCCCTTTTACCTCTTGGGGCGTTGACCAGGCCACTTTTTCAAGTTCTGACTTTACTTCGCTAAAAAATTTGGCTATTTTTTTAAATATCTTCATTTTCTCTCCCCACACAACAGGGGTGGAGGGACTTGAACCCCCAGTGACGGTTTTGGAGACCGTTGGTTTACCAGTTAACCGACACCCCTACATTTTTAAAAAGTGGGATGTCAAGGATCTTTATTTCTGGAGATAAAAAAACCTCACCTTCTTTCGTTCTGTTAAATAAAAACGAAAAACTGATTTAATTACTTTATTTCTTTATGGAGTGTGTGTTTGCGACAAAATTTACAGTATTTTTTTATTTCCAGTTTATCTGTGTGCTTCTTTTTATTCTTCGTAGTATTATAATTTCTATTCTTACAAATCGTGCATTCTAAAGTAATTATTTCGCGCATAGATTTTTTGTTTAGGGTCTCATAAGCTGGAGACGGGAATTGAACCCGTGACCCCGTCCTTACCAAGGACGTGCTCTGCCGACTGAGCTACTCCAGCAAAGACATTAACTTTGCCTTTGCATTTCTTTCGCTAAACTATATTGGCAGATTAGTAAATAGTAAATTATATAATATTAATTCAATTTGTCAAGGAAAAAATTGAATTTTAGAATATAGATCTCGTTTTATCAATATTAGTAAGTATCCCTAAAGAGATGAAAGTCACTAAAAGCGAAGAACCTCCGTAACTCATCAAGGGCAGGGGTATACCTACTACCGGCGCCAGTCCAACCGTCATGGCAATGTTTATAAATATTTGAATGGCCAGGATAGAGGTTATACCAAAAGCAAGCAATCTGCCAAAGGGGTCGTTTTCTTTAAGTGCTATGTCTAAACAAAATTTTATTAAGAAAACATATAGAGATAACAAAACAACGGTTCCTAAAAAACCTCTTTCCTCCGCAAAACTACTAAAAATAAAATCTGTGTGCGATTCTGGCAAAAAACGGAGTTGACTCTGTGTCCCGGATAACCACCCCCGACCAAAAAATCCCCCTGAGCCCACACCAATCTTGGATTGAATTATGGTGTAGCCGGCACCCAAAGGATCGATATTGGGATTTAAAAAAACTAATAATCTATTCTTTTGATAATCTTTTAAAAGATGCCAGAATACCGGCGAACATACGGCCAAAATCAATACTAAGATAATCAGGTATTTTATATTAACCCTGGCAATATAAACCATAGAGATAAATACAAAAAATATCAAAAGACTACTGCCCAAATCAGGTTGTTTTAAAATTAAAAGCATGGGAAATGCTGCCATTAAAAATGGTAAAATTAAACCCCGCACAATACCAAAATAACTCGGCCCACTCCAGACAGTATTTAAAGAGCGGTGACTATAATAACGGGCTAATAAAATAATAACTACTAATTTTGCCAATTCCGATGGCTGGATATTAATCCAAATAATTTTCAACCACCGCTGAGCACCCATAGTTGCCCTTCCCAAGATTAACACCAAAAATAAAAGTACTAAAGTAATAAAATAAATAGCCGGTGCCCAATCCCGGAGCTTGCGATAAGAGAGATTTGAAAATAAAATATAAAATAATATACCTACCAACAACCAGATTATCTGACGCCGGCAAATTATCCTTTCAGAACTATCTTCCCTGCTATAGGTAGTACTATAAATAGTCAAGATGCCGATAAGGGCAATAACCAAAGCAACTAAAAGTATTTTAAATGAGCCGTTCATAATAAATTTTCTTCAATCATTCTTTCAATTATTTTTTTAGTAATCATACAGGCATAGTGGCTGGAACCACCGTGTTCTAACAATACGCAAATGGCAAACTTAGGATTTGGATATGGAAAAAATCCTACAAACCAGCTATGCGGTTGTCCTCCTGATGCCTGGGCAGTTCCGGTCTTACCGGCAATCGCTACCTTGGCGATGTTCAATATGCTGGCGGTTCCACCCGGCTCAGCCACTGGACCTCTTAAGGCGCGATATACAATATTTATGTAATCCCGGTTTACCGGGACTGGCTGAATCCTGCGGCGATTTGAAGATACATCTTTGCCATCAATAGATTTAACAATGTAAGGGGTAACTAAATATCCGCCGTTAGCAAATACACTCATCAGACGTACTGCCTGTAAGGGGGTGACCAAAACTTCCCCTTGCCCAATGGCAAAATTTGCTGTATCGCCGTCAAACCAACCTTGATTTCTTTTGGCTTTTCTTGAAGCGGGCGAAGGGATAAAGCCATTCACCTCTCCCGGCAGATCAATGCCGGTATACCTACCCAATCCAAATTTAACCGCATACTCATATAAATTCTGAGGGCCAACTGCCAGTGCCGTATGGTAAAAGAAGACATCGCAAGAATGCGTAATGGCCTGAAAAATATTTTGCGTGCCATGCGTATCCCAACAGCCAAATATCCTTCTTCCGATACGCATATTCCCCGGACAATGATAAGTTGTAGAAAGCCCGATTTTACCGCTCATCAACCCCGCCATAGCCGTAATCAATTTAAATACCGACCCTGGTGGATAGGAGGCAGATATACCTCTATTCAATAAAGGTGCATCTGGATCATTAAAAATTTTTTGTAGCTGTAGAGGCGACCTCTCAAAAAATATCTCTGGATTAAAATCAGGAAAACTTG
>JAMWDD010000062.1 GCA_023818885.1 Candidatus Omnitrophota bacterium
AATCCTGTAAATTTCAGTGTCCGTTTGATGCCATAAGTTTTCCGACAAGGGAAGAATTAAAAGAGATGTTGCGTAAGGTGCGCGCCAAATATCCAAAGGAGGGTTAACAATGGGTATGTTCGGTAATCTACCAAGAGAAAAAATCCCCTGGTTTCCTACCATTGATTTTGAGAAATGTGTGGGATGTAAGGAATGTTTTAACTTCTGCCGGAATGGTGTCTATGAGTGGGATGAGAAGAAAGATAGGCCTATAGTTGCTCGGCCCTATAACTGCGTAGTGGGTTGTTCTGCCTGCGCTAATCTTTGTAATGGAGAGGCAATTAAATTTCCCAGCAAAAAAGAATTAATAGAGACAATTAGCAAACTGCAAAGCAAATAGGAGGCGAAATTATGAAAGGAATGGAGATTAAAATAACAGGTCATATAATAGAAAAGGGTATTTTAAGCATTCTCTTTGGCGCCTTAAAAGACAAAGAATCCGACATTACAGATATTGAAATTTCCGCATCTTCTTTAAAAGGCGGTTGGGAAGAGAAATGTCCTTCCATAATGACCTTTAAATTAGTTTCTTTTAACGAAAGAGATTTAAAGAATTCTTACGAGGAAGTATTGGCGCTCCTTAAAGAAAACGGCTGCCGCCTGATATATCGCAAAGATATTCTTTAGGTTAAACTAACCAAGGAGTATTTATGGATAATGTTACGTTATGGGGGATTTTTGTTCTGGGTATAATCACCAGCATCTCTCCCTGTTCTTTGGCGCTTCTTGTGGCTGCTCTCTCTTTTATTGTGGCAGAAGAGAAGAATTTTAAAGAAGGCGCCTTAATCAGCATTGCTTTTACTTTAGGAATGAGTCTTATCTTTTTTGTCTTGGGCGTCTTTATTTCTAAATTAGGCCAGTTTGTTAGGTTTGCCCATCTTTTTTATACCATTGCCGGCATTCTCTTGGTTTTGTTTGGCTTGGCTCAATTGGGTGCGTATAAAAAGATAAAAATCGGTGATTTTATTAAAGACAATGCAACCAACCCTAAAAAGCTTAACTTTGTTCAACAACTGGGCTTTTCGGTTTTAAGCTTAAAGGGCTATTCGAAAATTATTCCCGCATTTCTCTTAGGAATTCTTTTTGCCTTAGGCTGGGCGCCCTGTGCTGCCTCTTTGCTTATGCCGATAACCCTTTTAATTATGAGTCAACAAATAAGTATCTGGCAGGGCGGTGGACTTTTGTTCATATTCGGTTTAGGTCATGGGATTCCCATCATACCCCTGGCAGTTCTTTCCGGCCAGATGCGTGCACAGGTTACCAAGAAATTTACTAAGGTAGGAGAATATTTAACCAAGCTTTTCGGCGTAATCATTTTGGTTATTGGAGTATTATTCATTATTTACGGCCCAAAGATCAATATGATTTTTAGAGGCAAATAGCGCAATGAAGAAAATTATTTGCTTTTTTATTTTACTAAATATATGTTTATTCTCTCTTTGTCTTCCGCCATTAAAAGCAGAACCTAATAAGGCAGCGGATTTTAATTTACGCGACCCAAATAATAAATATTTCAGCCTTAGTCAATTTAAAGGTAGACCCGTAATTCTAAATTTCTTTCGCATATATTGCGGCGGAAGAATCGCTCCCGAGACAAGAAAACAATTTCAGGAATTAAGCAAGGTATGCCAGGAATTTTGTAAAGACAAGAATTGTGCTGAGGCGGATGTAGCAATTATCAGTATTACCTTAGCCACCTGTCCCACGACCGACCTAAAAGAATGGGCAAAATATTATGATATAAAGTGGCTTTTGGGCAACGACTACGATGATTACAGGCTTGATGTATTTAATTCTTACGCTAAGATGCTATCTAATCTTAGAGACCCTGCCTTAATATTTGTCAATAAAGAACAGGAGATTATCGTTGCCTCTAATTATCTTGATTCTTCACAAATCATAAGTAAGTTAAAAGAGATTCAGCCTGATTTAAAACCTATGGAATAGAATATGGAGGATTTGAGAAAAACCTCTGATGAACTAAAAAGGATTTTAAGTTTAAAGTCGTATCCGGTGGCAGTCAGTTTTTGTAAAAGTGCTGGGGATTTAAGTAAAGGAAAATTGCCCACCGAGAAGTTAACCTTCTGCCAGATGGTAAAATTAGCCAGTCAAGGCAAATGGCGACTCTCTTGCCCGGCGGATTATATGGGCTGTTTCACTGCCCAGATGATTTTTGGCTTTCGCTCACCCGATGAGAAAGACCTGAAGCACCATATGATGCAATTTACCGATAATGAAGAGATAGCCGCAAAGATAATTGCCGTAAAGCCAAAGTTAAAATTAGGCCAGATTCAAGGGATATTAGTCGGCCCTTTAGAGGATTTTGAGCCGGATTTTGTAATTTTAATTGTAGATAGTGCACAGGCCTTAGTAGTTATTGAAGCATATGGAGCTATAACCGGCGAAGATTTATCCTTTAGAAATGGAACTAGCTCTGCCCTTTGCTCTTATGGTGTCGTTACGTCCTACCAAACTAATAAACCTAATCTTTCTGTGCCTTGCGTAGGAGCAAAGCGCTACGGCTTATTTCAGGATACAGAACTTGCCTTTGTTCTTCCTTGGGAATCAGCCAAAAAAGTCTACCAGAGTCTTGGGGAATTAGAAAAGACTTCCCGTATCCCTCTTCCCATCGTTAACGGCTTTTTATCACCCACAGTGCCTGTTAATTATATTTTAAAAAAAGAAAAATAAATGAAACTTTTAGTTGAAAATAGGCGCGTTATATTTCTCTTTTTATTCCTCATTTTATTATTATCCCGCAGAATATTATTGGCAGAAGAGAAAAAAGTTGACGAAAAAGTATATTCATTGGAAGAATGTATTAAAGAAGCTGTTAAGGGCCACCCTAAACTAAAGATTTTTCGCTATATATCCGAACAAAAAAAAGAAAAACTAAGCTCTGTTACTGCAGAAAACTTGCCTCAGGTTGACACGGTGGCAAGTTATGACCGGTTATCCTATGTTACTCAGGCCAAAAAACGTTATCTTGGCAATTCCCATGACGATTATCAGGTCGATATCGTAGTGACCCAGCCGCTTTTTACCGGAGGGAAAATAACTTCTCAAAAGCAAGCCACGCGCTATGCCATTGACGCGGCAAAACAGGGTTATCTTGCGGCGAGGGAAGACGTTATTTACGGAGTTAAAGCCGCTTACTACAAACTTATTTTTGCGCGCGATATAATGAAGAGCAAAGAAGATCTCCTTAAATATGCTGAATTGTCCTATAATACGGCTTTAGACCTGCATAAGCGGACAAAGGCTCCAAGAGAAGAGGTGCTTTTACGTTTAGAGGTGCAGTTAAATATTGTAAAACAGGAATTGATTGCTGCTGAAAATAGCCTGAGAATAGCGCAAAAAGCCCTGCTTACTGCCATGGGATTGGATGTAAACAACCCAATTGAGATTGAGGATTTGAAAGACGATTATTTTATTTCCGAAGATATCTCGGTTGATGTGGCTAATAATTATGAGTTGCTTAAATTATCTAAAGAACTAAAGGAAGCCGAGGAAAAAATTAAGACCGCAAAAAGCGGTTTTTACCCCCAGTTAAAGGCCCGCTATGATTATGGTTATGAATGGGGAGATTGGTCTAAAGCCGGCAAGACAGATTGGATTGCGGGAGTGGCTGTTGATTTTAATGTTTGGGATTGGGGAAAGACAAAGGCAGATGTCCGGCAGGCAGAAGCGTATAGGGATGAGCTACAATCGCATGAGGACCTATTAAGCCAGCAGATAAACTTAGAATTAGAATCCAGCCGTTTAGAATATGAGTCTGCTTTTAAGAGATATGAAATTGCCAAGATGAGTTTTGAGCAGGCAAAACGCAGTTTAGATTTATTTGAGAGCCGTTACCACGATACGTTGGTGACGAGTGTTGAGCTTCTTGACGCGCAAAAGGCTTTTTCGCAGGCGCAGGTAAATTTAGCCTCATCCAAACTTGAGATGCGCCTTGCCAAAGCAAAAATAGAAAAGATAGCAGGAAAAGGTTATGAATCTAAGTGATATCTCCATAAAAAGGCCTAAGGGCACTTTTGTTCTTACGTTGATGGTCATTATTTTGGGCATTTTCTTTCTGCACACGCTATCCGTCGATTTGCTTCCGGATATCACTTATCCTTTGATACGTATCATTATTGACTGGAAAGGAGCAAGCCCGGAAGAAATTGAGGAGAATATATTAAAGCGGGTAGAGACAAGTGTTGCTACGACCGAAGATGCCATACAGGTTATCTCATCCGCGATTGAAGGCAATGCTTCCATAGAGGTGTATTTTGAATACGGCAAAGATATGGATGTAGCACTTGCCGATACCCGGGCAAAACTCGATCTGGTAAGGAATCAACTTCCACCTGACGCAGATGAACCCAAGATTTATAAAGCAGACCCTTCCCAGCTTCCTATTCTGGATATAGCGCTTTCTTCGCAAACTAAAGATGAGCGCGCTTTGCGCGATTGGGCAGAGAATGATTTAAACAGCTACTTTCTCGGTATTCCCGGCTTAGGCGCTGTGGTTACCTCAGGCGGCAGGGTGCGCGAGATTCAGGTCCTCTTTGACCAGGAAAAAGTACAGAAATACGAGCTTTCAACTGAGAAGATATTAACCCTCTTGCGCCAGGAGAATATTGAATTTCCCATAGGACGTATTTCCGATACCAAGAAAGAATACAGCGTCCGCTTTTTGGCAAAGTTTAAAGACCCTTCGGAAATAGGTGAAGTTATTATCGCCAACCGCGAAGGCCGGTTTATTAAAGTTAAGGATGTGGCAGAGGTGCTCGATTCTTACGAAGAGCAAAGGGTTCTAACGCGTTTTAACGGAGTGCCCTGTGTTACCTTGAGTTTCTTAAAACAACCCAATGCCAATACGGTTAAAGTAGCAAGGTTAGTAGAAAAAAGGGCGCAGGAGCTAAAGAAAAAAAAGATTATTCCCGATGATGTCAATTATACCGTTGCCTCCAGCCAGGCATATTATATTGAAAATTCGATTAAGAATGTCGGCTCATCCGCGGTTGTCGGCGGGATCTTAGCGGTATTGATGATATGGTTTTTCCTACATAACTTAAAAAGGACATTTATCATTGCTGTAGCCATACCGGTCAGCATTTTAGGCACTTTTATTCTGATGGGTTTATCCGGCGTTACCCTGAATATCTTTTCGCTGGGCGGGCTGGTTCTGGCTGTGGGTTTGATGCTGGATAATTGTATCGTTATTCTGGAGAATATTACCCGGCATCAAAAAGAGGAATTAATTAGCGCGCAAGATGCGGCACATATAGGAAGCCGCGAGGTAGCCAGCGCTCTGGTTGCCTCTACGCTTACCAACCTGGCGGCAATCACTCCCTTTTTCTTTATTAAAGGCATAACTGCCCTGCTTTTCAGGGATATGGTGGTAACTATATCTGTAGCATTTATTATTTCACTTCTTGTGAGTTTAACCGTTATGCCAAGTTTAACTGCGTATTTATTTAAGGTAAAAAGCAAAAATGAGAAAGACGGCTTTAGTAAAAGAGTTATTGAAAGAGCTGTTACGGTATACAGAAAACTTCTTAAACTGATATTGCGACATAAAGTGATTACTCTTGGCTCGGTTGCGGCATTATTTATTTTAAGTATTTTTTTAGTGGGCACTTTAGGAAGAGAATTCCTGCCGCAGATTGACGACGGGAAAATTACGGTGAAAGTAAAACTTCCTGTGGGTTCGGCTTTGGAAGAGACGGATAAAGTGGTCAAAAACCTTGAGGCAATAATTAAAGAAATGCCTGGAGTGGGAAAGGTTTATGCTATGGTGGGAGGTTACTGGCAGAGGAGAAATATTTATGAAAAGGCGAATGAATCTGATGTGGCCATTGAACTGGTTCAGAAATCAAGGCGCCCCATACCCACAGTTGCTTTTATTAAGAAATTGCAGAAACGTCTTAAGGATAAACCTATAGCAGGCGCCCAAATTAAGGTTATGAAGACTCCGTTAAGGGGAATTAAAAAAACGTCCACATCTGATATAGATATCCGTATAAGAGGATACAACTTAGATACGCTTTATGATTTAGCTAAAGATATTCAGGGTAAGATAAAAGGAATAGAAGGATTAAGTAATTTAGATATTTCGGTTGATTTCTCAAGGCCAGAAATACACATTTTTCTAAATAGAGAAAAATTAAATGATTTTGGCTTGACTGCGCAAAAGGTATCTGAAACTTTAAGGGCCTCGGTAGACGGATTAGTTAGCA
>JAMWDD010000063.1:0-734 GCA_023818885.1 Candidatus Omnitrophota bacterium
GCAGGGCACATCTGACAAAATAATTCAATATCGCAATCCTTGCATTCAAATTCTTTTTCTCGTTTACTACTTAAAATTTCAGAAAAAAAAGACCAAATTTCTCTAAAAGAGTGTTCCCTGATATTGTAAGCCGGATTAAGAACCATGGAACATATACTGATATTTCCAAAAGGATCAAGAAAAAAAGAAGATCTACCCGCACCGCATTGATATAAAAAATCTATTCCCTTTCCCTCAATAATTCCAAACTTCTCAACAATATTTCTCCAGCTTTTTTTACGTTCAACATCCTCAAAATCCAATCTTACAACTTCTTCGGGAGAAATTCTATACTGACAAGGATGGTGCGAGCCATCAATTCGAGAATGCAACAAAGGATCAAACCTAAAATTAAGCCCAAACTTTCTAGCAAAATCCTTAATTTCTTTTAATTCATGAATATTTAAACTGCTGACCATTGTTTTAAGATCTAAAGGGATATTTTTATCGAGCAACATGTTTATTCCCTTCCTGCACTTATCATATGATCCAAAAACGCTGGTAATTTTCTCATACACTTTTTTACTAGCGCCGTAAAGCGTAACTTCTATCCTGTAAGGCGGCCAATCAGCCATTAAACTAGCTATCCTATGATTTATTAATGTAGCATTGGTAAAAATTGTTATGATAAACCCTTTTTTCTTTGCATAAATATAAATATCCAAAAAATCTTCTCGTATAAAAGGCTCTCCTCC
>JAMWDD010000063.1:744-6089 GCA_023818885.1 Candidatus Omnitrophota bacterium
GGTAAATAAAAGCCACAAGCAACCTTGACGCTCAATTTCATCTAGGATGCTAAATATTTCTTTCGTAGAAAGCTCTCTTCTCTGGGCTTCTTTATCCTGCAAAGGTAAATTACAGTAACAATGGACACACTTTAAATTACAGCGTCGGGTAATTTCAATCGTCCCACAGATTGGAATTCTTTCAGTCTGCAGTCTTTTATTTATAGGTAAAGCGAATTCTAAATAGTTAACTTCTGAAAGGCATTTGAAACTCATATCTAATTTGCGGCTATTATAAAACCCATTTTCTCTAGATCGGTCAAAAAATCTATTAAATCTTTTTCTACACTTTTTTCATCTATATCGAATTCATTTAAAAGCATTTCTTTTATGGATTGTACGTCTTTTTTATCTATGACTTCCCAAATACGCGCCGCTATTTCATTAAGCGTATAGATACTCTCCAAATCTCCTACGTTATTTCGTATAGGAACAAGAATCATTTCATCAGCGATCTTTCTAAAAACTACATCCGGACTTTTTTGATAACGCTTTTCTAAAAAATTCATTTTTCTTGCCCCATCTCCCTTCTCTTTATCCCGCGCTTGATGCAGATGCACGTTTAACAAATAGAACTAATTTCTGCAACCGGCACAGCCGTAACTCCGGGAATAAGAGTATAAAATCCTTTCCCCGCGCCTTCTGGTGGATTAAGATAAACCACGCGTTTTTCAACTTTATAACGGCGTATTGCCCGGGCTAATTTGAGCAAAGGCGCTCCCATTGACGGCCTTACTGAACGCACTGCCTTGGCTTCCATAATAAGAAGCCTGGCATTTCCCGTCGGAACAACAAAATCAACTTCCAGCCCCTGCTGGTCGCGAAAATAGTAAATTTGTCGGCGCCTGCCGCTATTTTCCTGATGTTTGACTATTTCAGAAGCAACAAAGCCCTCAAATACCTGTCCCAAAAAAGCAGATTTACGTAAGGCGTTCTCCGTCTCAATACCTAAAAGATAACACGATAGCCCAGAATCCATGAAATAAATCTTAGGCGATTTAATAAGGCGCTTGCCAAAATTTTCATAAAAAGGCGGCACGACAATAATTGCTCCGGTAATCTCAAGTATATTAATCCATTCTGTCAATGCTGGCACTGAAAGGCCCAATGGAGCGGCAAGGTCGGTTTTGTTTAACAAAGCTCCCTGGCGGCTGGCGATAAGCGACAAAAACCTGCGAAACAGCGCCAAATCCTTAATGGCGCTGATAGAGCGCACATCGCGTTCAAGATACGTCTGGATATATGAACGAAACCATATATTCGAAGCCCTTGGCCGCGCCAAAACTTCGGGAAATCCTCCGCGCAGCATTGAAACTTTCTTTGACTCCTCTAAAGAAAAACCTGATAGATGAAACACAGCAATCCTGCCGGCCATTGATTCCGAAACGCCTTTCATCAAAGGGGCATCTTGAGAGCCGGTAAGAAACCACTTACCCAAACGGCGTGGCTCTTTATCAATCAGTGTGCGCAGGTAATTAAAAAGTTCCGGTGTATTCTGGATTTCATCCAATATGGCCGGCGGTTTGATTTCCTCAAGAAACGAACGAGGATCTGACTTTACGCGCGCGATAACATCAGGGTCTTCTAAAAGGTAATAAGAAGCCTTGGGGAAGAGTTTTCTTAACAAAGTTGTTTTACCTGCCCTGCGAGGGCCCGTTACCAAAACAGCCGAAAAAGCATGCGATGCCTCCAAAATCTTTTTTTCTATCAAACGGTGTATATAATGCATATATGAGAATTATAAACTGCTACTTTAGAAAACTCAAGAAATTTTGTAGATAATTAAGTATCCCCCCTTTCCCTTCTCTTTATCCCGCGCTTGATGGATAAATCCGGGCATTGGGCGAGATTGATGATTTCGGGCTTTTCTATTTTTCTTGCCTTAGCGTTGTATAGTTTCCTGACTATCGGTCTAAGCGGAGATGCAGAATTAATCTTTATGACTTCAGCAATGCTTCCATCGCTCATCTCCACCCAGCTTCCCACAGGAAAAATTCCGATTTTTTCAATGAGAACCTTAATTAATCTGTATTCAAAACTTTCTTTATCTGCCAAAATTCTTTCCATTGCTTCAAAAGGCATAAATTCCTGCCGATAGGGCCGGTGATGAATCAATGCCTCATAGACATCAGCTAAACCCACTATCATCGCATGCGAATTAATCAATTCCCTGCCAAGTCCCTGAGGATAGCCTGTTCTGTTAATCCGCTCGTGGTGCTGATAAACCACTTGAAGGACCGTCTGGGGCAGATATTTAGCAAACCTATTCAAGATAGCTACGCTGGTAGAGGGATGTTCCTTAATTTCTTTGAGTTCTGTCTTGGTTAATTGCCGGGGCTGGCTAATCAAATCATAGTATTTGACCATACCAATATCGTGTAAAAGCGCAGAAAGCCCCAGTTCCATCAATTCCTCTCTTTCATAACCACTTGCCTTGCCCATAACCAGAGAAAACACGCAGGTATTTACTGAATCATAGCAAAGATACTCTTGCGTATCCTCGCTTTGCGAATCACCTAGAAAAGCCAGCATTAACAAATCTTTCTCATTGCGGATAATCTGATCAACTACCTTTTCTATCTGAGCGATAAGTTTATGGATATCAATGGCTTCGTAATCAACATTTTTTCTGAATAATTCTTTAACTAAAGTCAGTGTCTCTTTATAAAGATTAGCATCTTCTGGAGAGGGAGAAAAATCTTCACTTAAGGAAATATTTTCTCTGCCCTGCGCCGAAGACAAGGGGGGCGACTCTTTATTTTTATCCAGATTCTTTAAGATATCCGCAAATCTAACCATTGCTCTCAACCTGCACTTTTTGCTCAAAATCAATTGGCACTTCGCCCAAATCCATGGCTACATCTTTTATTGTGCGCTTGGTTATTTTATACAATCTTTTACTGCTCCCCACCAAAAGCGCGATATCGCACAGATTGTTAATGCGTCGCGGAATACCGCCAGAAAAACGATAAATTTCGCCAAAAGCCGAATTGCTAAAAACTTCAATATTACAACCCGCAACGCCCAGACGGTGCTTGACATAAAGTTTGGTTTCCTTTTTGGGTAAAGCGGTCAAATGATATGCTACTGAAATCCGTTGTCTTAACTGCGGCAGGGCATTGATTTTTTGCTTAAGTTCCGGCTGGCCCATAAGGATAAGGGTAAGCAAAAATCTGTCGTTTAATTGGAAATTAAGCAATAATCTTAATTCTTCAAAACCGCTTCCCTCAGGTATTGCCTGGGCCTCATCTATCAAAACGACAGAATTCTTACCTGCTTGTTTATTAGCCAGAAGAATCGCATTTAACTTATGCAATAAATCCGTCTTTGAAGATAAACCTGCAACATCTAAGCCAAACTGATAAATAATTTCTTTTAAGAGGTCTTCGGGGCTGAGTTTTGGATTCAAAACAAAAGCCACTTTGTAGTGGTCTCCCGACAGTTCATCTAAAAGCACGCGGCTTAAAAGGGTCTTGCCACTGCCGTATTCGCCGGTTAAAAGCACTGCGCCCTTTTGTTCCCTGATGGCATAAATCAGCCGCGAGAGCGCCTCTTCGTGCTGCGGGGATAAATAAATAAAGCGCGGGTCAGGGGTATTTTCAAAGGGCTTTTCTTTTAAATTCCAATATCGCTCATACATTTCACAAACTATTCGGTATTGATTATATCAGATTCTGCTGCAAACATCAATGTTACCCGCACGCCTTGCCCTTGTTCTTTATTGCGAATGTCAATTTTGGCTTGGTGCATATCCATCAGATTCTTGACAATCGTCAGACCAAGGCCGGTACCACCCTTGTCTTTATGCGTGCTAAAAAACGGCTCAAATATCTTATCCTGGGCATTGACTGGCAGGCCACAACCCGTATCTTCGATTTCCACAACCACCCATCTTTTATCTTCTATTGTCTTTGTCGATGTCCTGATAGTCAATTTTCCTGTCTCCTGCATTGCCTCCACGGCATTCATTATAAGATTTATCAAAACCTGTTCAATTTTGCTGGCATCTATTTTTACCGTTGGGATATCCGGTTCTAATTGTTTAATCACTTCAATATTACGTGCAAGAAAGAGGTTCTTGAGTAATTCAATGACCCTTTCTATCAAAACATTTAAATCCTCGATTTTCTTCTCTAATTTTGAAACTACTGAAAAATCTAACAACCCCTTAATAATTTCGTTTGCCTTTTGTATTGCCTGATGCATCTGCTTAAAAACTAAACTTGCACGCCCATCAGTAACGTCGATACTCCTCTCTAAATAATCCATCCCCTGTAAAATAATCGCCAGGGGATTCTTTACTTCATGGGCAATACTGCTGGCTAAACTAGCGATCATCTGCGCATTTTCTATTTGTGCTAAAGATAGTTCCATCTCTCTAATTTTTTTCTCCGCCAGAATCAACTTCTGTTCGCTGAGTTTACGCTGAGTTATATCGTAGGCAATGACCTGTATCTCGCTTATCCGGCTACCCTGCCAAATCAGGCGAACGTGCATCTCTAATATTATCTTCGTTTTATCTGGCTTAGTTATCTCAACTACCCACGGCTGTGATTCAGTTAAATCTGATTTTTCTGCGATTGCCTTTTCTAACATCTTTCGCATAAATCTTGCGCTTTCGGGAGTAAGCATCTCAAAAATAGATTTCTTGTATAACTCTTGGACGCTGGCATAACCCAGACAATGATAAGTTGCCTTATTTACCAAAGTAAACCTGCCGCTTAAATCAAAAGTGAAAATAGGGACATGAACATTCTCATACAAGTCCTCATATCTGGCCTTTAAACTTCTAATTTCTTCTTCTGTCTTCCTCGCTTCAGTGATATCTTCTCCCAAACTCATTACCGAAACAATCTTTGCTGCCGCGTCCTTTAAATAAACATTGTGCCACTTAATTAATCTTTCACTACCTGTCTTTGTCAAAATCGGATTCTCATAATTTCTAAAACGCCTTCCTTCTCCCGAGATTATTGCATGGAAAACGGACTTTATTTCGGTTTTTATCCGCGGGGGGATAAAATCAAACCAATCCCTGCCGCGGAGTTCTTTTTGCGTATAACCCATTATTTTACAGGCTGCTTCATTGACCGCTTGGATCTTCCCATCTTTATCAAGAACTAAAAATATCAACGGTATAATATTCAAGTATAAATGCGCCATCCTTTCCAGTTCTATTTTCTTACGCAGAATTTTGGCGTGGAATATCTCATGCTCAATACTCGTCGCAAACCGCAAAAGATTATCCTTTACAAGATAACCATCCGCACCTGCCTTCATCGCCTCAACCGCATTTTCTTCGTTAGCGC
>JAMWDD010000064.1 GCA_023818885.1 Candidatus Omnitrophota bacterium
TGGTAGAAGAATTTATTGAGGGCAAGGAATTGACCGTCGGGATTCTGGAAAATGGCAAGACGACAATCTTGCCGATTTTAGAGATAGATTTTTCTACCTGCAAAAAGAGCAAGGAATATTTTTATTCCTGGCGGGTTAAAGAATATCAGGGGAATGCAGATTTAGGCCTCACCCCCACTTTTTACTGTCCAGCAAGGTTAAATAAAGAAACAGAAAATAAGGTAAAAGAGATTGCGTTGAGGACGCATCATGCGATTGGCTGTTTTGATATCTCCCGCACTGACATCCGTTTAAGTGAAGATAATGTCCCCTATGTCTTGGAGATTAATCCTTTACCGGGTTTGGATCCGGTAGAATCAAATTTTCCCATGATGGCGAATGCCGCCGGTATGAAATATGAAGACCTAATTGAAGCGATATTACTCAATGCTTCTGAAAGGAGGGGAGTAATTGAATAGTCATATGGTCAGCGAGGTTTTGCAGGTGCAAAAGATTGAGACGCAGATTGCAAAGAAGACCTTAGAAGCACCTCATTTAAGTTTATACAAAGATGTTGACCCTTTGGATTGGGAGGACTGGCATTGGCAACTCAAAAATAGAATCCGCACCAAAGAAGAACTTTCCAAGGTAATAAATTTAACCCCTGAAGAAGAAGAGGGTTTAAGTCAGGCCAAAGGAAGGATGGCGATGTCCATTACGCCTTATTGGCTGACGTTGATTGACCCCCATGACCCAAACTGCCCTATCCGGCGGCAATCCATTCCCACCAAGTATGAATTTATTATTTCGCCCCATGAGATGGTTGACCCTTGCGCAGAAGACCGCGACTCGCCGGTGGCCGGTCTCGTCCACCGTTATCCTGACCGCGTCCTGATTTTAGCGACCGAGCAGTGTGCCATGTATTGTCGGCATTGCACACGTCGGCGTCTGGTAGGGGTGGAACACAAGGAGACCATTTTGGGAAGATTGGAGAGTATCGTTGATTACCTAAAGGCAAACCGAAAGATAAGGGATGTGCTTATTTCCGGCGGAGACCCGCTGATGCTTGAAGACGATATCTTGGAGGCGGTGATTCAGAAAATTCGCGCAGTTCCTTCAGTAGAATTTTTAAGAATTGGGACACGCATGCCAGTTACCTTACCCCAGCGCGTAACTTCTGGTTTAGTATCTATGCTTAGAAAATATTCTCCCCTCTGGGTAAGTTTGCATTTTAATCATCCCAAGGAGATTACCAAGCGTTGTAAAATTGCCTGCGATATGCTGGCGGACGGCGGTATACCCTTAGGGAGTCAGACCGTGCTTTTAAAGGGCATAAATGACCGTCCTTATATAATGAAAAAACTGATGCATGAACTTTTAAAGATCAGGGTAAGGCCCTACTATATTTATCAATGCGATTTAGTGCGGGGGACGCATCACTTCCGCACGCCGGTTGCGGTGGGAATAAATATCATTGAAAAATTGCGTGGCCATACCACTGGTTATGCTGTGCCAGTGTATGTGGTGGATGGCCCGGGTGGTGGCGGAAAAATACCGGTTGGTCCTAATTATGTACTTTCCCAGGCAAAAGGTAAATATGTCCTGCGCAACTACAAGGGCAAAATCTATACCTACTTAGAAGAATAAAACCCGCCAATTTTATCTTGACCCATCTTGCTCCATGTGTATAATATTATTCTCTAAACTATGGATGTAAAAAATAAGCGCAGCATCATATTTTTGGGTCACGCGCAATCAGGAAAGACCTCCCTGACCGAGGCAATCCTTTTTGCCTGCGGCTCCACGACCCGAAAAGGCACGGTGGCAGAGGGCACGACCATAAGCGATTACAGCAGTGATGAGATTGAGCGCAAGATTTCCATAAACTCAAGTTTTCTTTATTGCGATTACAAAGGCAACCGCATCCAGATGATTGATTCCCCGGGTTATCTGGATTTCTTTGGTGAGGTAATTTCTGGTGTGCGGGCAGTAGATGCGGCAGTGTTGGTAGTGGATGCAGTATCGGGTGTGGAAGTAGGAACGGAAAAATGTTGGGAATTGCTTGAAGAATTGGGTCTGCCGCGCCTGATTTTTGTCAATAAGATAGATAAAGAAGGCGC
Organism: Candidatus Omnitrophota bacterium; assembly: GCA_023818885.1. GTDB lineage: Bacteria > Omnitrophota > Gorgyraeia > Gygaellales > JAMWDD01 > JAMWDD01. The sequence continues at coordinate 2,100 of JAMWDD010000064.1, forward strand.
TAATCCCGAGAGGGTGATTGAGGATATTAAAAAATCACTTTCTGCAAAGGCCTTCATATTGGATTCTCAAGAATCACCAGAGTTGATAGAGGCAGTAGCAGAGAGCGATGATAAACTCTTGGAGAAATATCTAGAAAGTGGAAAGCTTTCTAGTGATGAGATAAAGCAAGGCCTTCAGCAGGCAGTAAGCAAAGCAAAATTATTTCCTCTAATTTTGGGCTCTGCGCTTCAAGACAAAGGTATTGCAGAGTTATTGGAGGCAATCATAAATTATCTTCCTTCGCCGCTGGAGCGTCCTAAGATTGAAGTAACGGATGCCTTAAAGCCAGAAGAGAAAAAACAAATTTCATTTAGTGAGGATAGTCCATTTTCCGCCTTTGTCTTTAAGTCAATATCTGACCCTTATGTCGGACAATTGAGTGTTTTGCGCATCTTTTCCGGAAAGCTCGCCTCCAATACCGGTTTTTATAATGCCAGCAAAAAGATAAAAGAGCGCATCGGCTCAATTTACATTATGCAAGGAAAAGAACAGCGGCCGGTAGAATCCGCCTCTTGTGGTGATATTGTGGCGATTGCCAAATTAAAGGATACGCAGACCAACGATTCCCTGTCCGATGAAAAAAATCCGGTTATCTTTACTCCGATTGTCTTTCCTGAACCCGCGATATCTGCTTCGGTTAAGCCCAAGTCGCGGCAGGATGAAGAAAAAATTTCCGTTTCTTTGACAAAGTTAAGTAGTGAAGACCCTACTTTCAAGGTTAGCCGTGATACTCAAACAAAGGAATTGATTATTTCTGGTTTGGGTGACCAGCATCTGGATGTGATGCTTGCGCGGCTTAAAAAGAGATTTAATGTAGAGGTGGATTTAGGGACTCCCAAGGTCGCTTATAAAGAGACGATTACCAAGACCGCTAAGGTTCAGGGAAAACACAAAAAGCAATCGGGTGGCCGCGGTCAGTATGGTGATTGCTGGATTGAAGTTCAACCTTTACCGCGCGATATAGAGTTTGAGTTTGTGGACAAGATTTTTGGTGGAGCCATTCCGCGCAATTTTATCCCCTCGGTAGAAAAAGGGGTTCGGCAGGCCTGTTTGGAAGGCGCGATTGCCGGCTATCCTATCACCAATATTCGGGTAATCCTTTACGATGGTTCTTACCATGAAGTAGATTCTTCGGATATTGCCTTTCAGATTGCCGGAGCCAAGGCCTTGAGAAAGGCTGTCTTGGAGGCAGGACCGGTATTATTGGAGCCGGTGATGGATGTGGAGGTAGTAGTGCCGGAAGAATTTATGGGCGCCATCTCCGGAGATCTGAATTCCCGACGAGGAAGGATTATGGGTATGGATGTTAAAGGTAAGAATCAGGTGATCAAGGCCCAGGTGCCTTTGGCTGAGATGTTTAAATATGCTAATGACCTGCGTTCTATTACCGGTGGCCGGGGTTCATATACGATGAAATTCTCCCATTATGAAGAGGTCCCGCAAAAAATCGCCCAGAATATTATTGCCCAATCCGGATTTAAGAAGACAGAAGAAGAATAAGGTCTAATCTGCGCAACCAAAACTAATTCCTTTATATTATGAAGATAGGGATATTAGATCTTGAGGGGATTCCACTTGGAAAACACAATATCAAAGACAGCCGTCTGGATTTAATTGAGGATTCTTTTAAATCCCATACCAAGACCTATGCCTATGTTGAGTTTGTAGATGAATCTAAGTTATCTGAGGCCGAGGTAATCTTGGTTTCCGAAGATGCCCGTTCGGATTTAATCCTGAAAGACTTAGAGTTTGTGGATTCCCGACTTGGCCGCGCAGAAGCAGAAGCGGAAAAAAAATTGTTAAATGAACTTAAGAAGGTTTTAGAAAAAGAGGCATTTGTCTCGGAGTTGATCCTGAGCGATGAAGAAAAAAAACTGATTTCCGGTTATCCTTTACTTACTAGTCGACATATCTTTATCGTCACGCCGGAGGAACTCAGCGACTTAAATAAACTTATCTTGGAAGTAATCAAGGACGTCGGTTATATCAGTTTTTTTACGGCTAATGAAAAAGAGGCAAGGAGCTGGTTGGTGCGTTCGCCCATCACCGCCTGGGAGGCCGCCGGTAAGATTCATCGCGATATCCAGAAGGGCTTTATCCGGGCAGAAGTGATTAACTGGCAAGATTTAGAAAAAGCCGGAAGTGTCCATGCGGCAAAACAGGCGGGCGCCTTAAAACTTGAACAGAAAGATTATACGGTTCGCGACGGCGACTTGATTCACTTCCGGTTTAACGTATAGAAAAAAAGGGGTATCTGATGCTTAAAATTAAACGCGCCTTAATCAGTGTTTCGGATAAAACAGGAATAGTAGAATTCGCATCCGAATTAAAGAATTTTGGCGTTGAGATTCTTTCTACGGGTGGAACGGCAAAATTATTGAGAGAAAGCAATATCAGCGTCACTGAGGTTTCCGATTACACCGGTTTTCCGGAGATGCTCGATGGCAGGGTAAAGACCCTGCATCCAAAAATCCATGCCGGACTTTTGGCGCTGCGTGATAATCCCCAGCATATGGCCAAATTAAAAGAACACAAAATCGGCCTGATTGATATGGTGGTGGTAAATCTTTATCCCTTTGAGAAGACCATCCAAAAACCTTATGTTACTTTGGAGGAGGCAATTGAAAATATTGACATCGGCGGCCCGGCAATGTTAAGAAGCGCAGCAAAAAATTATCGCAGCGTTGCCGTGATTTGTGATAGCCGTTTTTATCCAGAAATAATCAAAGAATTAAAAGAAAATCAAGGCAGTTTATCTGAAAATACCTTGTTTAAACTGGCCAGAGAAGTATTTAACCGCACCTTAAATTATGACAAGGCAATTTATGATTATCTTTCTGGCAAGTCAGAGGTAAAAAGTGGAGTTTTTGCGGCAGAGTTAAAATTAGAGTTTAGCAAAATCCAGGACCTGCGTTACGGCGAAAATCCGCATCAGAAAGCCGCCTTTTATCGGGATAAAAGCGCAAGCAGGGGTCTGATTAACTTAAGGCAACTACAGGGAAAAGAACTCTCCTTTAACAATATCCTGGATTTAAATTCTAGCTGGAATTTAGTTTTGGAATTTGTGCATCCTGCCTGCGCCATCATCAAACACAATAATCCTTGCGGCGTGGCAGAAGATAAGACTTTGGCGCGGGCATTCAAACGTGCTTGGGAATGCGATAAACTCTCTGCCTTTGGTGGGATTGTTGCGCTTAATCGGCAGATGGATTTGGCAACCGCAAAAATTGTGCTTAAGGCAGGATTTTTGGAGTGTATCATTGCCCCCGGATATGAAAAGGGTGTGGCGGATTTATTTAAGGAAAAGAAAAATCTGCGCTTGATTGAATTGACCGATACCGAGCCACCAAAAGGTCTGGATTACAAAGTCGTTAATGGCGGATTACTCCTGCAGGATGCGGATTACCAGACCCTGGATTTAAATAATTTAAAGGTAGTAACCAAGAAAAAGCCGACCAAGAAAGAAATGCAAAGTTTGATTTTTGCTTTTAAAGTAGCAAAGCATGTTAAGTCCAACGCCATTGTTTTAGCCAAAGGTACGCGCACCGTCGGGATTGGCGCTGGCCAAATGAGTCGGGTAGATTCCGTAATGATTGCCCGGCACAAGGCCGGCAAAAACGCCAAGGGCTGCGTCCTTGCTTCAGATGCCTTTTTCCCTAAGCCCGATGCCATCCAACAGGCAAAAAAAGCCGGTGCCAAAGCCATAATCCAGCCCGGCGGTTCTGTTGCCGACGAAGAAATCATCCGCACTTGCGATAAGGCAGGCATTGCCATGGT
>JAMWDD010000065.1 GCA_023818885.1 Candidatus Omnitrophota bacterium
CATCTGCTTGGTGAAAGCAACCTCCAGGGTCTACTTACTGGTTTTGGTTATCCAGCAAACTACTTAAGCACTTATTACAAACTCTACGGCCATTATCTTAGTAAAGGTCTGGATCTACCCCAGCGCTACGGCGAGTTGTTGCAAGAATTAGGCAATAAGAAATTGGATGCTTTTATCCGTCTCTTAGCAGAAGCCAAGGAAAAAGATAATTTTCATCTGCTTGGTGAAAGCAACCTCCAGGGTCTACTCACTGGCTTTGGTTATCCAGCAAACTACTTAAGCACTTATTACAAACTCTACGGCCATTATCTTAGTAAAGGTCTGGATCTACCCCAGCGCTACGGCGAGTTGTTGCAAGAATTAGGCAATAAGAAATTGGATGCTTTTATCCGTCTCTTAGCAGAAGCCAAGGAAAAAGATAATTTTCATCTGCTTGGTGAAGGCAACCTCCAGGGTCTACTCACTGGCTTTGGTTATCCAGCAAACTACTTAAGTACTTGTTACAAATTTTACCTCTTCTGGAAAGAAAAAGGCATTGATGTAGATAAAGAATACGATTGGATGGGCTATGAAGGCACAATTTTTAATTCCCTGCTAAATAAAATTAAACCGCTGGGCTGGCCCAAGGGTAAATTTACCTTACCCATTTCCTTTTATCTATATAAGGTCTTGCAATGTTTAGGCAAAAAAGAGCCGAAATATATTTCTCTTGATGAAATAATGCCTTCTTGGCCAATTCAAGAGATAAACCCAGAAGAGAGATTAATGCTTATTGAGGAAATACAAAGTCTTTGCGAGATTGCAGGCGATAAACTCGTTAAAGAGGCCTTATCGATGTTAGCAAAAGAATTTCTGGCTACTGAGGAAAAATCTACTTTGGATGAGATAACGCGAATAATACAGAAAAAGCTAAACGCTTTCTCCATTAGCCGCGGCTCCAGCCCGGTAGATGCACGGGTTACCAAGTCCCCTGCGCCGAAGGCATATCTACCTACGACGGAAGATCGCCAAGTCACCAGTAAGAGGCTGTCCACGCCAGGGTTATCCGTAAGTCTTTCCAGGAGGACTGTTACTGACGAAGAGGGTGTTTTATCCTTTATGGGTATGAGAAAAGGATGGTTTGTGTTCTTTGGAAAGGCGTTCGGCAATCCAGTGGCGGATAAGGGAGAGATACCCCAAACCTTTATGGGAAGCGATGGCTTTAAGAGACGCGATTTGCTGCGTATCCAGCCGCACGGAAATCAACTTCTTTTTGGGTCGGACGAATTCTACCTTAACAGGTTTAAGTTCATCCAGATAATCGGTGATATCATGAGTATCCCAGAATCTGCGTTCTTCTTCAAGGGACTTGAACTTTGGAATGTGTTTTTTCATAGATTATTACCTCCTTTTATAAAGCCTTTGCTCGGCCTCAGACATCGCCCGGGCAGTAATTACCATAGCTTTACCTTGCCCGAGATAGTCAAAAATTACAGCCAAATATCGTCCGTTTCCGGTCTGGACCAGGGCGTAGTATCTGTTATATTTGGCCTTCAAGATAAGTGGTTTATTATCAAAGCAAACTTCTTCAACTTCCCTTGGTTCTACGCCGTGCCGGGCGATATGGGATATGGTCGCCGCATCCCATTGAATATATTCTATCCTCAAATTTTTACCCCGAGACAAAGTATAAAAGGAAATACAATAGATGTCAAGAAAAAAGTTATAAAGTTTATCTGGTCTACGGCTGCCACCCGCCCCGGCCGTGGCCCAGACAGCGGAAGCTCGCCGGTGGCAGCGGATTTAGATGAGATATTAGATGACGAATGCCGCGAATTATTTAATAAGATATTGAATTTACAAATTGAACTAAAGCAAGAAGATATCTATAGAGTTAAGGAAACAATTGACTATAGTTCTTTGGCGTCTGGCGAAGATGTGCGTCTTGTAGATTGGCGTCGGCCTGTAGATAAAAACGACTTTGCCAGAACTGTGTTAAATTTAGACAATAAAGATTTAGGCAAAATCAAAGCGCTTTTAGAATACATATACAAAATGAGATTAGCTTTTGTTGAAAATAATTGCTATGACTTAACATTAATAGATGATTTGCCGGAAATGGCAGCGACATTTAGCAGTGTTGAATATCTATTAGATGCGTTATTTATAGAATTTACTTTCTATGACCTGGGCCTTAAAGAGGTAACTTTGGCTGAATTTGAACAATACTGTACTTTGCACGGCACTACTTTTACAACTCATCCAGTTCTTATCGCAAATAAGATAGAAGCAACAGTTTTTTCTCGTTATAAGAAGATTATTGCCAGGGATCAATTACGCGCTTTTATACGTAGTTTTGCAGAGAGCCTAAGAAACGAACCCCAGTTATCCCAAAAACTACATAATATAGGATTTTTACTCAAATATTTCTCCGCCTTCTCTATGGAACAATCTTCTTACGGATACGCCCAGCCCGAGCAAGAAAACAAGCGGTTCGCCGGTTTATCGCGTATCAAATGTATTGTTGTTGATTGTGATAATGTGCTTTGGAAAGGGATCATCGATGAGGCCCGATATATGGGTTTGGGCTTAGAATTAACCGGAGAGCATCGTGCTTTTCAAAGAATATTGCTTGAAGCTAAAGATTGTGGGTTTATTTTGGCTATAAACAGCAAAAATAATAAATATGAAATTGAACATGTATTAAGAGACAGTATGCAGATAAAGCCGGAAGATTTCGCAGTGATAAAAGATAATGGGCAGAATAAGGCAGAGAACTTGGCAGAAATCTCGCGGGAGTTGAATATAAACCTGGACAGCTTAATTTTTTTTGATGATTCTCCTCATGAAAGGGAATTGGTAAGGCTCATACATCCGGAAGTGCTTGTACCTGATTTTTCAGGTAGTTTATGGGATTGGATAAAAATAATCTATGAGCTAATTACTATTTCTGGAAGGTATGCAACAGCGGAAGATAAAATAAGGACAGAGTTATATGATGCCAAGAGAAGAAGGGACGAACTGAAGAGAAAAGCCGCCACTTTAGAAGATTATTATCGTTCGTTAAATATGAAGGTAGTCATCCGTCAAGAGAAAGAAAACCAGCCTTATATTCGGCGTATCGCGCAGTTGACGGCAAGGACAAACCAGTTTAATCTTAGCGGGAAAATATATACCGATGCTGAAATAATAAGCATGCTGGATAAACCGGAATCGAATGAGATATTTACCCTGGAACTATTTGATATATTTGGAAGCGCTGGGATAGTCGCTTTAGCAATTCTTCGTAACAGCCAAGGCGAGTGGGCTATTGAAGATTTTTACCTAAGCTGCAGGGCTATAGGTTTGGAAGTGGAAAGGGCATTTATAGCATATATTATCAGCAATCTAAGAAAAAAAGGGATTTCTGTCCTAAGGGCAAATTATAGATGGACAGGCAGAAATGGATTAGTAATAAATCTTTATGAAAAACTGGGCTTTTCTGTTGAAGAAGACACTGATAAAAGGAATAAATATACGCTTGAATTATGTAAGAGCTCTCTAGAGATACCGAATTGGATAACCATAATTAATAGCAATGAATATCCTTCTATCTCTGGCGGTCGCTCTAGTTCGCCAGCGGCAAATCCTTTAAAACAACTCACAAAGAAAATTGCCAAAGATGCGGATTATGGCCGCTTGGTAGGAATTGTGGAAAATAAAAAAGGCGTATTTTTAGTTAGAGAACAGGTTCACGGCGAACTTATCTACCATATTCTTTTAGAGTTAAATCTCAAAGATTTTAGCGAGAAAAAAATTGGAATACTAGAATCGGTTTTAGAAAAAGAAACGATGCTAGTCGGCCGCAGGGGCGATTACGCCTTAGAGGTTTTTGAGGAAAGGCATAGATTTTTGGGGTTAGGAACATTTCTCTTTTATTGCGCCTTAGAGAAGGCCTTAAAAGAAAAAATAAAGGTTTTCCGGGTTTATTTTCCTGAGTCCACAATATTTAAACATTTTGGCTTTGACAAGGAGGTTTATGCACTAAGAATTGGCCGGTATATTGAAAATACAAATCTGGACCCCAAGTTTATTAAAAAGGCCCTTAAGGATTTTGCAAAGATTAAGAATTTTAAATTTATAACTTTAGGCGAGCCAAAAAAAGGCCGTCGCAGCAGTTCGCCGGTTGTAGATACGCAAAAGAATTGGTCGCAAGAGGCAAAGAGGTTTATCTTTTCCGACTACAGCCCTATTTACGGAGGAGAGGAAATTTATCCCAGAAGGATATTTACCGATGGCTTTGAACTTTTTGCCAATGTAGACGCAAAAAAACTAAAGGTTATTTTCCAGAAACTTAAGGCAGGCCAATTATCTTACCGGGACATAAAGCAAATACATTACTGGGAAGCAATTTTAGGGTTCTTGGAGGACTGGAAATGGCAGCGCCTGTATAAAGACAGCGTAATTTATCAAAAAAGACCCTTTGAATGCGATGAATACGCCTTATCCGTAAACAAGGCCTTATCTATGAATTTTGGGATAACCAGCAAAATATCAGTAGCAAGGTTTGCCTCAGGTAAAAAAGTACTTTTCCATACATTTCTGGAAGTAAAAGTTTGTCGTGAGAAATTCATCTTGGATTTATCTGCCGACCAATTTGAAATAAAGAACCCCTGGTTTTATCGTTATCACAATTTAGGAGTTGTTTTATTGCCGTTTAAAATTGCCGCAGAACATTCGGAAAGATTCTGGATGTATTTTGATGAGGCGGGCGCAGGATATAAATCTACTAAAAGCGATGCTTCAAGCCCAATTCTGGTCATTAACAATAGAGGTGCGCATTTTAAATGCAGCGTGGAAAATATCAAAGAAGGCGGCGCAGAAATATTACTGCAATATCAGGTCTATTCTGGGCGTTTCGGCGGAATTCCTTTTACCTATATTCTGGAAGGAGAGGTTTATATTGCCGGTAAAAAGCCAAGGGTAGGCAGTTTTCTTTGCTCGCTTGCTCAAAACCAGATGCAGTTGCTTAATTTTTATCCCATTGGTAAACATCCGGCATCTGAGGAATGGCTGCAGAATAATAGAAACAAGGGGATTTCTCAGACATTGCTTTTCTGGCTGGCTTCTTTAGCCAAGGAAAACGGCGCAAAGCAAATATACGCAGAATCGCCGTGGCTAATGGATTATTATATCTTTAGGAAATATTTTGCTCAAGAAATTAAAATTATTCCTGACCCGAAGAATTGGGATAAAGAAAAAGAATGGCGTTGGCAGGAGATTAAGCAGATTCAAAATCTTTATGATTATAGATTGCTGGGGAATATTCTATTGTTGGATCCGGCCACTTTTGTTCCTATCGCAGAAGTAGGACTTTTCTATATTAAGGGGAAGTCCGGCCATTATCAGGTTTTAAGCAAAGAGGATTTGCGCCGGCGCAATATACGCATTGCAAAATTGATTGGCCAAGAGGATGTTTATGTGCCGCGAAAGTATGCCGATGAACTAAAAGAAGGGGATATTGTGAGCATAGATGAAAAGGCATTTATGACTCTAAGAGGTCAGGTTATCGCTATCGTTGGCAGGCCGAGCGGAGATTTTCTTATTCGCTTAAGGGGCTCTCCGAGAATACCCGCGGATATCGCCGTTCATCCTGTATTTGACAAAGTAGAATTGATTAACCCCGGTGCAGACTTTAAGATAAAAGTTTTTGGAGAGCAGATAAGTAAAGATTCCTCCAGCTCGCCTTTGGGAAAGAATGACGCAGTAGGGTTTGAGATTATGCTTTCTCTGGTTGCTCCGTATAAAAATTCTATGCTACAAAAAGGATTTATTTTTAACATTCCTGTTTTAACGCCGCAACAACAGGCCGCAGTGGATAGTTTCTTCAGGCAATATATTAAAGTTTATGTTACTGGCG
>JAMWDD010000066.1 GCA_023818885.1 Candidatus Omnitrophota bacterium
ATTCTGCCTTATCTTTATTTTTTATACTTGCACTTAAATCAATTATCTTCATCCTTTAATTTTTTAACCTCTATATTTACCTAATACAACTATCCCGTTTTTACCGCCGAAAGCAAAGGAGTTAGACATAGCAATATTAACTTCTTTTTTCCTGGCCTGGTTAGGAACATAATCTAAGTCGCATTCTATATCCGGATATTTATAATTTATCGTCGGAGGAATTATTCCTTTATCTATGGTTAATGCAGTTACGACTAATTCAATTCCACCCGCTGCACCCATGGTATGACCGATCATTGATTTAGTAGAAGAAATCGGGATTTTATAAGCATAATTACCAAAAACGGCCTTTATGGCCTGAGTTTCTACTTTATCGTTAAAAGGAGTTGATGTCCCATGGGCATTAATATAATCAACTTGTTCAGGGTTTATATTAGCATCTTTTAGTGCTAATCGAATAGCTCTCACAATCTGTGTCCCTTCGGGCTCAGGCCTTGTCATATGATAAGCATCACAAGTAGAGCCATAGCCTAATATCTCGGCATAAATATGTGCTTGCCGGTTTAAAGCATGCTCAAGTTCTTCCAAAACTACTATTCCGGCACCCTCAGCTAACACAAAACCATCTCTCTCTTTATCAAAAGGCCTTGAGGCCTCAGAAGGAGAATTATTTCTTTTTGAAAGGGTATGGATATTACAAAGTGAAGCTAAAACAAAGGGGGTGATGGGAGCTTCTGCACCTCCGGCAAGCATTACATCTGTTCTTTTCTCCTTAATCAAATTTATAGCGTAACCAATAACATCCGAACCAGAGGCGCAAGCAGTAGCTATAGTCAAACTTGGCCCCTGTATGCCTAATTCTATAGAGATTTGGCTAGGACATGAGCCAGCATCTAAGGCAATTGCGGTATAGGCACTAAAACGATTATTTTTTATAAAATAAGGGTATTCTTCTTCCGCAAATCCTATTCCTCCAATCGCCGTACCAATAACTACACCAATCCTTTCTTTATTCTTATCGGTAATTTTTAATTTAGAGTCTTCAACTGCTAATCTCGCTGTAACTACGCCGTACTGCGTAAATAAATCCATTTTTTTAGAATTTTTTATACCAATGTAATTTCTAGAGTCAAATTTCTTTAACTCTCCTGCAATCTGAACTGGCAGCCCTGAGGCATCAAATCTTGTAATTTTATCCACTCCTGACTTGCCCTTTATATTCGCCTGCCAGAATTCATCTTTGCCAATCCCATTCGGCGCAACTACACCTAAACCAGTAATCACTACCCGACGTTTTTTAGTCATCTTATCTGGCATTTTGTCTCCCTCCAATCTTCTCATGTCTCTTTCTTAAATCTTAAAACCCCGCCCATTTTTTCTCCGACTTACCTAAGAGATATACACATACTTGGCCTTATAGCATCTAAAATTAAATTTTAGTTAATATAAGGAAGAAAATAGTTCCCGTACCCTCCCTTTCAATCTTTAAGGAATATTTATCTGTACCCAATTCTTTAGCCGCATCGATTAAATCTTCTTTACCCCGCTTAATAAAATTCCAATCACAGAACCATTCGGGAGCCAAAGAAGGAAAGGTTATATCTTTATCTTTATAAGTGACAACCAACATGCCTTTATCGTTTAACAATTGGAATAAGAAATTCAACAATTTCCTGAATATCCTCTCCGGCAGGTATTCAGTCAAGCCAAGAATATAAATAATGTCTTGTTTTCCTATCAGGTCGTAGTATTTCGGGTCCCTAAAAATATCTAAAACATTTTCATGTAAAAATCTTGTTTTAATATTTGGAGGCAGATTATCTAAGGCCGACTTCGAAAATTCCAAGGCATCTTTATCATTATCCAGACCCGTAAAAATTACCTTTTTTTCTGATATCTCTGATAAAAGAAGCTTATCAGAAAACAGTTCTCTTATTTCCCTACTTGGGCCACAAGCTATGTTTAGCAACTTAATCGTAGATAAATTACTATTTTCCAGTAAATCCTGTAAAATATTCTTCATCCGGTTTTTGCGCGCACGGGCTGCCATGGCATAATCACTATTTAAAAAATATTTATCGCAATAGTAGCCGATGCTTTTATTCCCCGCTAACGGCTTATTTTTATAGATTATTTCAAAGAGTTCAAAGTCGCCAGGATAACCGCGCGGTCTATCGTAAGCCATTTTTACAATGGGGCTTTTATAAACCCAACAGCCAATTACTTGCCTGAACACTGCTTTTATTTTCTTCATATCTATATCATTATTAACCATCTTTGCCAGGGCCTCTGCCTTAAGAAGAAGTTCATTGGTAAAAGTAGTTAGTTTCTTCTCAATATCTTCTGGCAAAAACCGGCCCCTTTCTATTTCCATAACTAACTCGGAGAAACATGCGTGGTATTGCCGAACGCTTTTGTTAAAAAATTCCTCTACTTTTATTTTTAAATCTTTATCTTTAATACTTGCGGAGGCCTTCTTTGCAAAACTCGCAAATATAAAATCCCTTATTTGAGAAAAGTAATTTTTATCTAACAGAGAAAAGCGCGCCCCGCATTGCAATTTATTCTCTGGCAATGACTTATGCCAGATAACCTTTGCCGGAACCTTTTCAAATTTTTGGCACTTGGAAGAGGCTAGATTCATCAATAATGAAATGTCCTCCGCTAACACCGGACCTTTGCAGTCAAAGCGGATTCCTGTTTCGCTGATATCAACAACGCTGGCTTCTACATCTGGAAATAATTTAAGGGGAAAATTTATGGCTATTCTCGGTGAATTTCTTTTATCTATTTGAGTTTGCATCTCTCCACCTCATATTTTTTCTCATGCATATTTTCATTTTTCTTAAGCCAATCTTCTAATTTTTCTTTCTTAAATCTCCAGATGCGGCCGACTTTAAAAGAAGGAACCCTCTTTTCCTTGACCCAGCGATAAAGCGTGCCAGGATGGATATCTAAGTATTGCGCGGCTTCCTCTAAAGTCAAAAGTTTATCTAATTGTAAGTCGTTCTTTCTCATAATAATCCTCTTTATTTTATTTAACTTTATTAAGTTTTATTATACTCAATTTAGGCGAAATTGCAAGAAAAATTTTTATCTCTTTTGGTGTTTTTACTCTAGTATGGTATCCCGAATACGAATATCCCGAATATCCCGAAAATATCCCGAATATCCCGAAGACCGTTTCTAAATTACTTCAATAGTATCAATGGGTTATGCCAGAACTGTCCCCGTTCAGAAGGGGGACGGTTCTATCAGAACTCATTATATTGCATAGGGTTATTTAGAAACGGTCTTAAGGGGTTTTAAAAGGGGTTTTCGAGAAATTTATAATCAGCGAATTCGGGTTCAGGCAGAATGGGGAGGATATTTTTAAGGGTTACCGGCCTACCTAAAAAAGTCAAGGCACTCTGGTCCGTTCTCTTTATAATCTTAATCTGAGAAACTCCATTGACCAATCTTATGGGTACCTGGTGCCTCTTGGCTAAAATAATTACCGTTAAACTCCCAGGAATGAGTGTATAGCCAAAATTATCTTTTTTTTCATAGAAAAGAATGACTTCTTTTATTAATTTTTTAAAAAAGAGGAAACCCAGGGTATTATCGCTGACGAGTGTAGCGCGCTTAAATCTCCGCGTTAAGTAGCGGCTACCAAACAAATGAGGTCGCATTTCCGCTAATAATATGTCAGGGTCGCGGCTGTGTTTTTTGCAAAAAACTTCCGGCGGAAGACCCCAGATAAGACGAAAACTCCCTACTTTTGCCATCGCTTTCTAAACTCCTCAGGACTAAAAGCGCCGTCAAAACAGATAAGTTTGGTGATGTATTCTGCGGGCGTGATATCAAAAGCCGGATAAAGCGCCTTTTGTGTTGGAGGAGCGATGAATTTACGGCCGTACCTCAACAATTCTTCTTTGGGCCGAAACTCAATCTCCACATCTTTTCGCGAACGCGTATCTGCCGCTGGCTGAGTGAGGCAATAAAAAGGCACATTAAAATGTTTAGCCAGGACCGCTAATGTATAAGTGCCTATTTTATTAATGATATCTCCTTCTTTTGTAGAACGGTCAGACCCCACTATTACCGCGCTGATATTATTTTTTAAAAAGACCATTGCCACCTGATTGTCGCAGAAAAGATTAACCCGAAAACCCGCTTCTTTTAATTCCCAGGCAGTGAGGCGCGAACCCTGTAAGTAGGGCCGTGTTTCTGAAACAAAAAACTCCGGGATTTGGCCTTGCCTCTTCAATTCCTGGGCCAAGGCGACCAATTCACCGCTTACATTACAGAGGGTTAGGATTTTCGGATTTGGTGCAAGGATTCTACTTAATATCTTTACGCGGTTGAGGCGCAGGCGTTGCAAAGAGTCAATATAGGTCAAGATTTTCCTTTCCAGGTCATTTAAAAAATCCGCCTCTTTTACTTCTTTAAGAAATGTGTTTATGTGGTTTTGGAACTGATAAAATGCAAATGTCGGCCGCGCCTGAGAAAATTTCTTGGTCAAAACATTGATTCTTCGGTTAAATTTTTTTGAAGTATTTATCTGGTTGAGCCTGGCATCGCTGAGACAAAAATAGTAAAATAAAAGGAGTTGGCCAAAGGCGCGCGTCTTCATATTCTTCAAGACATCTAAGGCATCGGATAAATTTCTTACGCGGATATATCTTTTTTTAAAGGGAAGGGCGCTTTCATCCAATACACTCAAATAATTACCTTTGTATTCTACAGGATGAAACAATGGCGAGATTTTCATAAGTTTTTAATCAACCGCTTTAAAAATTTTACCTCTGCCTCAAGCATAAAGATATTATGTTCCAAAATGGATAAAAGGTAGGAAGAAAGGCGTCTTTGTCTCTGCAGTTCAAGAAAATTTTTTAAACTCCTGTTTAGGCGATTGAGAAGTTGGATGCGACCGCGTAAGCGGCGTGTGGCAACCCTTGGCTTTATATAAGGCAAAAAATATAGCGATAAGTCCAGACTAAATAAGGGGCGTTTAAATTCAATCAGACTCTTATTCAAGAGTTCTTTGAATTTTGCCTCGCCCTTGGGGCTTAAAGAATAAACATAACGGGTTGGTCGGTGGCCTGCCTTCATTATCCTTTTATTAAGGTAACCGTCTTTCTCTAATTTTTTTAGCGGATAGTATATTGACTTAAGCTGAACGCCGGCAAAAATAGAAAGAATATCTTTAATCCTTTTTTTAATTTCATAACCGTGTTTGGGACCTTCTTTAAGCAGTCCTAAAAATAAGAGTCGTTGCTCAATCATGCAAAAATGCCTATCCTTCTAAATTTCTCATATCTTAACTTAAGCAGCGTTTCTCCCGACATCGCTCTGAGTTCCCTTATATTTCTTAATATAGATTCTTTTAAGGTGGCAGCCATCCTCTGCGGGTCGCGGTGCGCCCCGCCTAAGGGCTCGGGGATAACTTCATCTACTATTCCCATCTCTAACAAATCCTTTGCCGTAAGGTGCAAAGTAGCTGCTGCCTCGCAGGCCTTTGTGCTGTCTTTCCAAAGGATGGCTGCGCAGCCCTCAGGTGAGATTACCGAATAATAGGCGTTTTCTAAAATGGCAATCCGGTCACCAATACCAATGCCCAATGCCCCGCCACTTCCGCCTTCACCAATAACCACACAAAAAATCGGCACACTTATAGTACCCATTTCTTTTAAGTTTTGGGCAATGGCCTGGGCCTGACCGCGCTCCTCCGCGCCGATTCCCGGATAAGCGCCGGGTGTATCAATCAGACAAAGAATGGGTAAATTAGATTTCTGTGCCAGATACATCAATCTTAAGGCCTTGCGATAACCTTCGGGGTGGGCGCAGCCAAAATTACG